>ONPM01000114.1 GCA_900319715.1 uncultured Prevotella sp. | reverse complement strand
CGGCATAGTTCTTCCGTCTCTGGCCTTGGGATGAGCACGCCAGGCTCCACATGGAACTGCCTACCGCAGAAGTCGGCTACACCTATTATATATTGTACAGGCTCGCCTTTCTCCAGTCGAAGCATGATTTTTTCCAGTTCCGTTTGGTCATATGCGGATAATTCCGTAACTTTGCCGCAGAGAATATCTGTCCACGACATATCGAAGCGCACGTCGAGCACCCAACGGACGATGGCTTTCGCCTCGCCAGCATCGTAGATGTGTGTCAGTCTGTGCCAGAGTTCTTCGTATTCCATTGCGCTGCAAAGATACATAAAAAAGATGAATCCTCCAAGGCAATCATCTACAAACTATAGACATTAAACAACAAACACTCATCAACAATATGACAGAAGACGAAAAATTCATGCGCCGCTGTATCCAACTGGCCAAGAACGGCCAGCAGAATGCGAAGCCGAATCCGATGGTGGGGGCTGTGATAGTGAGTGCCGACGGCCGCATCATCGGCGAGGGTTACCACGTGCGTTGTGGCGAAGGTCATGCCGAAGTGAATGCCTTTGCATCCGTAAGGGCAGAGGACGAAGTCCTGTTGCCTGGAGCCACGATGTACGTCTCGCTGGAGCCTTGCTCCCACTATGGCAAGACACCTCCCTGTGCCGACTTGATCATCAAGAAAAGGATCAGGCGTGTGGTCGTTGGCTGCATCGATGAGTTTGCCGAGGTGCAGGGACGAGGCATCAAGAAACTCCAGGAAGCAGGCATCGAGGTAGAGGTTGGTGTGTGCGAAGCAGAGTGTAAGGCCTTGAACCGCCGTTTCTTCACATTCCATCGAGAGCATCGGCCGTATATCATCCTGAAATGGGCGCAGACGGCCAACGGATTTATCGATGACCATTTCCAGCCCACGCAGATCTCCTCTGACTTCACCAAGATGCTCTCCCATAAACTTCGTGCTGAGGAGGACGCCATTCTGGTGGGACGAGTCACAGACAAGCGCGACCACCCGCAACTGAATGTCAGAGAGTGGTGTGGCCCTGATCCCAAGCGGTTGGTTATCGACCATCAGCATCCCCTGAATCTCGACAGCCTTCATGCCCATCGCATCCAGTCGCTGATTGTAGAGGGAGGCGCCTTGACACTTCTATCCTTCCTCAAAGAAGGTCTCTGGGATGAACTCCGCATAGAGACCAATCTGTCGATGACAGTTAGCGACGGAACAAGAGCCCCACAGATACCTGCCGATGCCATTGCCGTCGAAAGCCATCAATATGACGACAACCTGATAACGGCTTATCGTCACATCCGGTAAAGGGTATCCTTTTCACAACAATAGCCCTCAAAGGTCTCACTCCTTCGAGGGCTATATATTATATATAATGTGTAGTCTTACTTCACAAGAGCCTCACGGGCAGCGATGATCTTATCCTTTGCCTCGGCAATCTGAGACTTCAGTTCAGAAACGGTTGTGGCATTGAGAACCTCCAGTGGAGCGAGAGCCTCAGCAACGGGAGCGATCTCGGGATCATACTGAGAAAGGCGCTTCAAAGCGTCGAGGATCAGCACAATACGGAAGGTGGTGTTGGCAGCAGCCTCATCAGTGAAAGTGCTGAGGTACTTTTCAGAATTCTGGTTAGCCAGATAGAGTTGCTCAACAAGTGAAGCAGCGGCGAGTTGCCAGAAATAGTTCAGGCGACCGTTTTTCTCCATTTCGTCGTAAAGGGTCTGTGTGGTCTCAGAGACAGAGGCGTTATCCTCTTTGTCAAGAATCTTGAAAGAAGGATCGTTGATGTCGGCAGCCAGTTTGCTGATGGCCTTGTCATAGTCCTCTGTGGGCATCTCATAGAGTTTGGCAACTCTTCTGTCGACGTCGAGGGCACTCAGCAGACGATATTTCTCAGAGAGAACAGTAGCATTCTCTGTAGAAGCGGGGTCCAGGAGATAGTCGGGCTTCACCTGCTTCTCCTCCTTGGTGAGTTGGATACCACCATTGCCATCAGACTGCAGGAAGGGCACCATCTTCAACTTACCGATCTCTGATGCGAGGCTGTCGACGTGCATCTTGATGCTGGCCTCAATCTGCTCCTGTTCGAAACTCTTTACTACTGAATCAGCCGACTCTGTGTTCTGTGCGGTTTTGTTGCCGCATGCTGCAAAAACGATTGCTGCGAACGATGCAGCGAGAATTGATAATTTTTTCATTTGCTTTTTGAATTTAATTAATAAACATATTTAGATTATATTATTTCCTAATAATCCTTCCTGGCCAGTCTGTCAGGAGGAAGATGGTCAGGATGACGCACATCAGCAGCAGCACACCGAGATTGAACCACAGTGTCTTGATGTGCCACGAGCCGACAATCTTCTCACTGCTGTAGAAGGGAGCCCTGCCGCATTGACTGTGAGGCGTCAGGAAGATGGTGCTCATACGAGGCACGATATGGCCGTCGATGACATCGAGCATCCGCTGCTGGTCTGCTCCGATGACACAGTCCTCCAACTTGATGTTATAATTGTCGCGCTTCAGTTGCACGATGCTCTCCTTGCCCTGTTCACGCACCAATGCCGTCATCTTGGCATCGGCTTTAAGCGTTGCGTCGTTGCCCCGTTTGGCCAGGATTGTCTCTGCCTCTTTCATATAGTCATAGAGAGAGGTATAAGAATAGTCTCCCTGATAAGGCTTCATCTGACAGTATGCCGTAATCTCAGGCAGGTTCATGCGGATGGTCTCCATGTGCATGGGATCGACGGTCTTACCTCTCTTCTCCTCATCCTTCTTCGTCTCAAGTTGCGACTGAAGTTCGTTGAGGAAGCCCATATTATAGAATTGGTTCTCGTACTTCTGCTTGTCGAGTTCGAAGAACGGAGCCTCGTAGGGATTGTCCGTAAACGACGTGACAGCCAGTGCCTCGTATGACCAGCGCGAGGGGATGATGTCACCAATCAGAGGAACATTGCCCGTCGTGCTCTTCGGTGTCAGGTCAGAGAAACTCACCACCAGTCCGCACAACAGGATCTGAGGGATCAGCAGCATCGGAATGCTGATATAGATGGCCACGACCGAACTCAGACACTGCGACAGCAACAGACCCATGAGGTTGGAGAGGAAGGCGGTGACGAAGAGGATAAGCCACCACTCAGCGAAGAGTCCGTGCAGACCCATGATGTAATTGCCTACCAGGATGAAGAGTAAGGTCTGTATCAGCGAAACGCCGGCCATATAGATGATCTTCGACCAGATATAACTGCCGTATGACAGATGCAGGAAACTCTCACGCTTCAGCAGAGCCCGATCCTTGATGATCTCCTCCGCACTGCCGCTCATGCCGATGAAGGTGGCGACGATGACTGACATGAAGAAATAACTCACGAGGTTCTTGTTGTCCATCACCGAATAGCCTTCTGGCGGTGCATAACGAGTCAGGAAGGAACAGACAAGAGCCAGCAGCGGAGCCTCCAGCAGGGTGATGCACAGATACTGGACATTGGTGATCTTCGTGTGGATATTGCGTCGCAGGAAGATGGCAAACTGCTTCAGCGGGCCTGGCTTCTTCTGGTCTGAAGGGGGCACATCGCTGACATTCGGCTGGGAGAACTGTGGACGGTTGTCCAGATACATCTTGTGCCACTGTTCTGGCGTCACCTTCCTTTCATCGGAGATTTCGCCCGTATTGTTAAGCGCCTTCTCGTCGATGATATTGAGGATGACCTCCGGATTCACATTACCACAAGTGGGACAGGCGCTGGTCTCTGCATCAGCGTATGCCGCCGCCTCCTTGAAATAAGTAATAGCGTTGATGGGATTGCCGTCGTAGACGGGATAACCACCCTTGTCCAACAGCCACAGACGGTCGAAGAGTTTATAGACGTCGCTGGAAGGCTGATGGATATTCACGATGATTAACTTTCCCTTATAGGTCTGTTCCTTCAACAAGTTGATGACCATCTCTGTGTCGCTCGACGACAAACCTGAGGTAGGCTCATCGAGGAAGAGCACAGCCGGCTCGCGGATTAACTCCAGAGCGATGTTCAGTCGTTTGCGCTGACCGCCTGAGATATATTTGTTGATGGCTGAGCCCACCTTGAGGTCCTTGATGGCGTCGAGCCCCAAGTCCTTGAGCGTCTTCGTCACACGGAAGTCAATACCCTTGTCGTCCATACCCTCGAAACAGAGTTTGGCCGTATACCAGAGGTTCTGATAGACCGTCAACTCTTCGATGAGCAGGTCGTCCTGGGGCACGAAACCTATCAGGTTCTTGGCTTCAGGCTCGGCGATGTCGTGGCCGTTGATGGTGATACTGCCTTCCTGGGGCCTCAGACTGCCGTTGAGGAGTGAGAGCAGGGTGGTCTTTCCTGTTCCTGAACCACCCATGATGGCCAACAGTTCTCCACTCTGAAGTGTGAAACTGAGGTTGTGGGTGCCGTTATTGCTGTTGGGGAAACGGAAGTTGATGTCGCGCCCGCAGAACTCCACATGATGGTTTTTGTCTTCTTCGAGACCGTTGGCCTTCTGATAGGCACGCAGAATCGTGGAGTAATAGACGGGGGTGCGGTTCTTTCCTTTCAGCACGCTGCTCTGCAACCAGACCTGGAAGGCACCAGACAACACAGGCACGTCGTTCAGCATCACGGTATCAGAACCCGTATAGGTAAAGAGCAATGTACCAGTTTGAGAGTCGAACAAGGTCTTCAACTGGCCGTCTGTGCCCTCTAACTTGTGCAGCATGACCTGCTCCGTTTCGCGGTTGGCTACAAAATCAGCAAAATACTTAAACTGTTCTGCCGGTATCTCCAACGTCTCCACCATAGCCTTGAACAGGTCATCACCGTGACCCTCCCGATAGCCGCAGAACTCCATCAGTCGGAGCAGCAATAAGGATTTCTCGCTGGCCTTGATCTCTCCATGCAGGGCAGAACAGATCGAACGGACGCTCTCCTGAGTATCGAGGCTGTCGTCATCCATCAGGTCATAGGTACTCCTCAAGTCTTCATAAAAACCCAAGTAGGAGTCGATGTTGCGGATGCCGTATTGGTGACGCAAATAGTTCACCAGCATGGTCTTAGCCCATGCTTCATCTACTTGCTCTTTCTTGCCAAACAAGGCAAACAGACTCAGGAAACTGGATAATAGAATATCTGTCATCTTTCCTGTAGTAAGGTCTAAATACTAGGTCAAATTGCAATTTTGCTTGCAAATTTAAATAAAAAATCAGAGTCTGCTCTCTTTATAAGGGTTAAAAAGAATTAAAGTGGTCTATTTACCGTTCAAATGGGCACTACAGTGGTCAGAAAGCCATCAGAGAAATAGGCATTATTTCCGTCCGAAGTCAGCAGGAACCTCGCCCCACTTCTGCGTCTCCCACTTGATGATGGGGTTGCGATAGTTGTGGGTCTGAAGCCAATATTCGGCACGGGCAATGATCTGGAAGAGGGATTCCGTCTGGGGCGTGCGCTCCAACTTGGTAGGGCATGAACGATGGCCAGGAACTCTCCGATATTATTCGTGCCATGCACAGGACCGTAGTGGAACACCTGATACCCCGTCTGCAGATCGATGGCCTGATACTCCATCGGCCCAGGATTGCCTGAACAGGCAGCATCCACCGCCCACGCATCGGCCTTTACCTCCATCGGCAGCGGGAGTACGGTGTCGTTGCGGTAATCAGGAGGATTCTGGGTATTCATCTGTAAACTGTAAACCGTAATCTGTAAACTGTAAACTGTAAACCGTAAACAAAAATTACATTCGTTCAGGCACCTCGATGCCGAGAAGATTCATGCCGCTCTTGATGATCTTGGCCACGTTCTTGGCCAGCACAAGACGCACGGCCTTCTTCTGCTCATCGGGCTCGTTGAGGATGGAGTAGTCGTGATAGAACTGATTGAACACCTTGGTCAACTCATAGCAGTAGTTGGCGATGCCTGAAGGCGAGTAGTCCTTGCCAGCCTGCTCGACGGCGGCACCAAACTCGTTCATCTTCTGGATCAGTTCGATCTCTTTAGTGGTGAGAGGTGAGAGGTGGGAGGCGAGAGAAATGTTCAAGCCTTCAGCCTTGCGGAGAATCGAGCGGATACGGGCATAGGTATACTGGATGAAGGGGCCTGTATTGCCGTTGAAATCGATACTTTCCTCTGGATTGAAGAGCATATTCTTACGGGCATCGACCTTCAGGATGAAGTATTTCAGGGCACCCATACCCACGATACGGGCAATCTCACGACGCTCTTCCTCGGTCATATCGTCGAATTTGCCCAATTCCATCGAGGTTTTGTAGGCATCTTCCACCATCAGCGCCATCAGGTCGTCGGCATCGACCACCGTTCCCTCACGCGACTTCATCTTACCGTTGGGCAGTTCCACCATACCGTATGAGAAATGCGTCAGTTCCTTACCCCACTTGAAGCCTAAGCGGTCGAGCAGGATGGAGAGTACCTGGAAGTGATAGTTCTGCTCATTGCCCACGACATAGATCATCTTGTCGATGGGATAGTCCTGGAAGCGCATCTCGGCCGTACCGATGTCCTGAGTCATATAAACGCTGGTTCCATCGCTACGGAGCAGCAGTTTCTGGTCGAGGCCTTCGTTGGTGAGGTCGGCCCAGACGCTGTTGTCCTCGTGGCGCTCAAAGAGGCCCTTGGCGAGTCCTTCCTCTACCTTGGCCTTGCCCTTCAGATAGGTCTGACTCTCGTAGTAGATCTTATCGAACGAGACGCCCATCTTCTTGTAGGTCTCGTCGAAGCCGGCATACACCCAGTTGTTCATCTTCTCCCACAGGGCACGCACCTCAGGGTCGTTCTGCTCCCATTTCACCAGCATCTCGTGGGCTTCCTTGATGAGCGGAGCCTCCTGCTTGGCCTTCTCCTCGTCCATGCCCTGAGCCACTAATTCCTTGATTTCATCGCGATAATGCTTGTCGAAGGCCACATAGTAGTCGCCAATCAGGTGGTCGCCCTTCTTGCCAGAACTTTCAGGGGTCTCGCCGTTGCCCCACTTCTGCCAGGCGAGCATCGACTTGCAGATGTGGATACCGCGGTCGTTCACGATATTGGTCTTCACCACCTTGTTACCATTTGCTTCCATAATCTGGGCTAACGACCAGCCTAACAGGTTGTTACGCACATGGCCGAGGTGAAGGGGCTTGTTAGTGTTGGGCGATGAATATTCGATCATCACGAGGGGAGAGTCCTCCGTAGCCTGCTTCATGCCGAAATGCTCGTCGGCGTCGATGGCCTTGAGCAGTTCGAGCCAGGCTCCGTCGCCGATGCAGAGGTTCAAGAATCCCTTCACCACATTGAACTTCTCTACAGCAGCACAATTCTGCTGCAGGTATTCACCAATCTCCTGAGCGGTCTGCTCAGGACTCTTCTTGGCAGCCTTTACAAAAGGGAAAACGACTAATGTCAGGTTACCCTCAAACTCACTTCTCGTCTTCTGCAACTGCAACATCTTTTCCGTTGCATCCATGCTATAGAGCGCCTTCACGGCCTCACCTGCAGCCTTGCTGATCAATGCTTCTATATTCATCCTTTGATTTACGATTTACGGATTTACCATTTACGATTTGCTAATTTGGGTGCAAAGGTACAAAAAACTTTTCACATCTTTTATCGACTGCAGTATTTTTTTTCACTCTAAGGGTCGTTCCGATGCCTTGCTTGTCAGCCAAAGCCCGGCGAATGTCAGCAAGCCATTAAGCATCAGCAGTTCGTAGCCGAAGCGGTACTGCCAGAAATGCTGGGATGCTGTGTCGAGAGCATAGCAGACGAGAGGAGAGGCGACACAGATCAATGGCACGAGGCGGTCGTTGGGCTGATGACGCGTAAAAAGGCCGAAGGCGAAGAGACCCAGCAGCGGACCATAGGTGTAACTGGCCAGGGTATAGATGGCATCGATGAGCGACGTGGAGTTGATCTGCCGGAACAGCAGGATGAAGAGCACGAAGAAGAGGCACATGGCGACGTGCGTCTTCTTTCTGAGCGCCTCATTGTCAGGCTGCCTGCGGATGTCCACACAAAAACAGGTGGTCAGCGACGTCAATGCTGAGTCGGCACTCGAGAATGAGGCCGCCACGATACCGATGATAAAGAGGTAAGTGGTAAGAGGCAAGAGGTAAGATGAGCCGAATGCAGAAGATTCAGCCACACTTTGGATATAGGTGGGGAGCAGGGCGTCGCCTTTGAGCCCCGTGCCTAGTGTCATCGTCAGCAGCACGCCGAGTGTCAGAAAGAGCAGGTTGGCTGGCACGAAGGCGACACCGTAGGTACACATATCCATCTGAGCGTCGCGTAACGTCTTGCAAGTCAGGTTCTTCTGCATCATATCCTGATCCAGTCCTGTCATCACGATGGCGATGAAGGCACCGCTCAGGAACTGCTTCCAGAAGTGATGGGGCGATACCCAGTCGTCGAATACGAAGATACGGCTCATTTCACTTTCGGAAATCGCAGCAACAGCCTCACCGACAGACAGATGTAGTTCACCCATGACTGAAAGGGTTATGAGGATGAGGGCCGTAAAGAGGCAGAGCGTCTGAAAGGAATCGGTAAAGACGAGTGTGCCGATGCCCCCACGGCGCGTATAGAGCCAGATGAGCAGCACCATCAGCACCACATTGACGATAAAGGGGATGCCGGCAGGCTCGAAGACAAACTGCTGAAGGATGATACAGACGACATAGAATCGGACTGCGGCTCCCGTCATCTTCGACAACAGGAAGAAACTGGCGCCCGTCAGATAGGAATGTTCGCCCAGCCGCTGACCCAGATAGGTGTAGATGCTCGTGAGGTTCAGGCGATAATAAAGCGGCAGGAGCACAAATGCAATCACCAGATATCCCACGATGAAACCGAGGCACATCTGCAGATAGGTCATCTGCGAGGTGAGCACCATGCCTGGCACAGAGACGAAGGTGACGCCAGAGATAGAGGCGCCAATCATGCCAAAGGCCACCATATACCAGGGTGCACGACGGTTGGCCCGATAGAAGGTCTGGTTATCAGCCCGTCTGCTGGTGAGGCGGCTGATACCGAAAAGGACGGCGAAATACGCCAAAACAATCACGATAATACTCATCAGCCTGCAAAAGTACAAAAAATCTGTGTAATCCGTGTGATCCGTGTGAAAAAATAGTTATCTTTGCACGCGTTATGAACATCCGAGACCGTCAGATCCTGCAGATAGCCCTGCCCTCCATCGTGTCGAACATCACCGTTCCGCTGCTGGGGATGATCGATGTGGCCATCGTGGGACACATGGGCAGTCCTGCCTATATCGGAGCGGTGGCGGTAGGATCGATGATCTTCAACCTCGTCTATTGGCTGTTCGGCTTTCTCAGGATGGGCTCCAGCGGTCTCACCTCACAGGCCTTAGGGCGCAGAGACTTGACCGAAGTCGCAAGCATATTGGCACGTTCGGTGTTTATTGCCTTCTCCATCGCCCTGTTGCTTATCTTGCTGCAAATACCGATGAAATGGGCATCTTTTGCGCTCATCGGCCCTACAGAGGATGTGGTTCCCTTCGCCTCCACCTATTTCAATATCGTCATCTGGGGCGCACCTGCCGTACTGGGGCTATATAGCATGCTGGGGTGGTTTATCGGCATGCAGAACACCCGTTTCCCGATGTTCATCAGCATCATGCAGAATGTGGTGAACATCCTGGCATCACTGACGCTCGTCTATGGCTTCGGCATGAAGATCGAGGGTGTGGCTATGGGAACAGTCATAGCACAATATGCCGGTTTCATCGTGGCTTTAGGGTTGGTGGTGAGGTATTACGGAAGATTGTTTCGGGGGTACGGAGGTACGGGGGTACGGGGGCTCGAGATATGTCTGTGGCAGATGTATTCTCGTACCTCCGTACCCCCGTACCTCCGTACCCCCGAAATATCGAAATTCTTCTCAATCAACCGCGACATCTTCCTCCGCACGCTCTGCCTGGTGGCTGTGAACCTCTATTTCACATCAGCAGGAGCACGTCAGGGGGCCGTCATCCTCTCCGTGAATACCGTGATGATGCAACTCTATCTGTTCTTCTCCTATTTCATGGATGGTTTTGCCTACGCTGGTGAGGCCCTCGGCGGAAGGGCCTATGGCGCCAGAAACACTACAGCCTTCCACGAGACACTGCGCAGACTCTGGATGTGGACACTCATCGTCGCAACGGTCTACACCATATTATATATTATAGGTGGACAGTGGATCGTCGGCCTCCTGACGGATGAACCGCAAGTAATCGAAACCTCCCGCGATTATCTGTATTGGGCGTGGCTGATACCTGCGGCTGGCTGTGTCGCCTTCATCTGGGACGGCGTATTCATCGGCCTGACTGCCACGCGAGGCATGCTCGTCTCATCGTTTCTCTCTGCCCTCGCCTTTTTTGCCATCTGTCATATCTCCTTACTCTTTCCCCACGCCTCTTTACCCGAAAACCACTTCTTATGGCTGGCAATGGTCATCTACCTCGCCATGAGGGGCATCCTGCAAACAATTTGGTACCGATTAAGAATATTTAACGGGATTTGATGCAAGGTTTTCACGGGTTGGCAGTTATTATAAGAAAAGACCATTTAAAAGTATCGAATATGAAAGTAAGATTTAACCGTTGGTACAATGCTGTTATCGCTGCCTTACTGGCTATGCTAGGCTATGAATCGTGTTCCAAGTCAGAATTGGTGGAATACGGCTGTCCGTCTGCGGACTATCAAGTAAAAGGATCTGTGACGGACTTAACCGGAACACCCATACCGGGCATCAGGATCGAAGCCCCTTATGGATCTGTCGTAGACAGCCAGTTTGGGCAGATTGTGCAAACCGATGCTCAAGGCCAATTTTCGCTAAAAGAGTTCTCGAATTTGAAAGGAATCGAAATTGTCGTTGAGGATATTGACGGCGAGGCCAATGGTGGTGAATTCCTAAACGATATCATTAACGTAGAGAAGTTGCCAAAGACGCAAGTGGAAAAAGGCAGCGGCTGGTATCAAGGCAAGTTCGAAGTGAATGCAAACATCAGACTGAAGAAGAAGAAATGAAAGTAACGCCCCTGACCCTCAAGAAGAAACTTGCCCTGGAACTGTGGCGCGAGCAGAACAAGTTAGCCATCAAAGAACATCCCTTGCGACAGTTGTTCTGGGAATGTACGCTGCGCTGTGACTTGAAGTGCCGTCATTGCGGTAGTGACTGCAAGATGCAGGATGCCCAGAAGGATATGCCCAAGGAAGATTTCTTCCAGGTGCTCGATGGAATCGCGAAAAAGACCGATCCCCACAAGGTGTTTGTCATCATCTCTGGTGGTGAACCCCTGATGCGACAGGACATTGAACAGTGTGGAGCAGGCATCTACCAACGGGGCTTCCCCTGGGGTATGGTCACTAACGCCCTCCACTTGACGCCTCAGCGTTATCAGGGACTCTTGAAGGCGGGTATGCACTCGATGACCATCAGTCTCGACGGACTGGAGGAAGACCATAACTGGATGCGAGGCAATACAAACAGTTTCCAGATGGTGAGCCAAGCCATCGACATGCTTGTTGAGACAGAAGGATTTGTGTTTGATATCGTCACCTGCGTCACCCGCCGCAACTATCAGAAACTCGATGAAATCAAGGAGTTCTTGATTTCCAAGGGTGTGAAGCGCTGGCGGCTCTTTACGGTCTTCCCCGTAGGTCGTGCAGTCCTCGATCCGATGATGCGGCTCTCAAATGAGGAGTTCCGAGGAGTGTTCGAATATATTAAAAAGGTACGCGAAGAGGGTCGCATTCGGGCAGACTACGGCTGTGAGGGTTTTCTCGGCAACTACGAAGGCGAGGTGCGCAACCGTTTCTTCTCCTGTCAGGCCGGCATCAGCGTGGGCTCCGTGATGGCCGACGGTTCCATCGCTGCCTGTACCAGCATCCGCGCAGACTACAATCAGGGCAACATCTATGAGAATGACTTCATGGATATATGGGAGAACCGCTATATGCTGTACCGCAATCGTGAATGGATGCGTCGTGACGAGTGTGCCGACTGCAAATACTTCCGTTACTGTCAGGGCAACGGCATGCATCTCCGTGATGGCGATGGGAAACTGTTGCTATGCCATCTGAAGCGGCTGAATACCTAATTTTGATTAATCACTTTTTACAGGCCATCGTAGGGGCGCAATGCTTAAACACTCTGTTTTAGGTATTGCGCACCTCGTTTTTTCGCCGTACCTTTGCCGCCGGAATCAAGAACTCGTCAGATATGAGAACGACAACAACCATACCCACAGAGATGAAGGTGCTGATGAACCACATCTACGAACTGCATAAAGGCGTACGGCAGATGGTGCTGTTCACCTGCAACAAAAAGTATCGCGAGCAAGCCGTATCACGATTGGAGAGCCAAGGCATCCCCTACGTGCTTCAGCCTGCCGGACAGCAGAACCTGAACGTGTATTTTGGGCGTCCAGAATGCCTGGAAGCCATCCGTCTCATCGTGACCCGCCCACTGAACCAACTCACGCCCGAAGAGGATTTTATCCTTGGCGCCATGCTCGGATATGATATCTGTGCCCAGTGCCAGCGGTACTGCCAGAGAAAAGGCAGATGTATCAATAAGAATTAACAACATTATTATATTTAGTATGAACGCAACAATAGTCATTTATGGTTCCTCGACAGGAACCTGCGAGGCCATCGCAGAGAAGATCGCCTCGAAACTGGGCTGTGAGGCCATCAACGTGCAAGACCTCTCTGCCGATGTCATCAACAACAACCAAAACCTTATCCTTGGCACTTCGACCTGGGGCGCAGGCGAACTGCAGGACGATTGGTACGACGGGCTGAAGACCCTTCAGAGTGCCGACCTCAGCGGCAAGACCATCGCCCTCTTCGGCTGCGGCGACAGTTCGTCATATAGCGACACCTTCGTAGGTGGCATAGGCGAACTCTACAATGGTATCAAGGACAGTGGTGCCCGTTTCATTGGCAGTGTCACCACCGATGGCTACACTTTCGATGACTCCGAAGCCGTTATCGACGGTAAATTCATCGGCCTTCCCCTTGACGACATCAACGAGGACGACAAGACTGACACCCGTATCGAGGCCTGGATTGCCCAGATCTCACCCGACTTGTAATCACAGGTTATAAAAATTCATAAAGTATTTGTTTAGTTATGATAAGGGACTTGCCGTGATGGCAGGTCCTTTATTTATGGGCATTTCCAAGCATTCTTGATTATTCAACAATCTGCTGTATCGGAGAAAAAAGAACCAGAAAAAAGAACCGATTATAGTTAAAACAATTAAGAATTGAGCGATATGGCAGAGTTATATTATCTAGGAGAATTGTAAACGTTTGTCTCCTGTCCAAATGGAATATAGGGATTTGTTTTTATTAGCCTATGCGTTGCAGGTGTTTTATCCGAGAGGACGCTTTATATTTCTCCGATCACTCCTCACCATTCTCAATGAACAGCAAGCAGTTCCGGATAAGCAAATGGCCGTAGGTTCATCTTTACTCTATGAACTGTAGGAGTTGTTCAACCAATTGATATACGGTGGTTGACGACTCTTCTTTACGAGTTTTCGGGTAAATGACATTGAAGACTTTCATGGAGTCCCCTTTTGTCTTACCGTATCTGAAGCCAAGCAGATGGGAAAGCATCTCACCGTAGCGGCTTCTGTGTATGGATCCTTGATATAGGTTGAAATGTAACAGGAACCAATATTCAAATGCTTGGTTGCTATATGCCACATGAAAGCCATTAGCCTGGGGTTTTGTCTGCGTGCCATCACTCTGCCCTCCTTAATACTGACTCCAGATTACCGATAATGGGTGTGGCTCCATATTTTCCACTGAGATAATCCTTTTCGAAAGGAGCATCACTCCTGACTTTATAGTCTGACAAGGAATAGAGTGAGGTGGCTCCAAATCGATTTTTCTGGGTGAAC
>ONPM01000001.1 GCA_900319715.1 uncultured Prevotella sp. | reverse complement strand
TTAATCGTTTCATATCCTATTTGATATATCCTTCTATCTTATAAACCCAGAAAACGAGAAATCTTGCATGAAAATCGAAAGATTTAACGAAAATTATACTATTGTAATGTATATCATTTATTCTTTATTCTCCCATTTATGGTGGGCATTGTTCCATTTTTCACTATGGGCACCCAAAGCACCTATTTGTCTGGGGTGGGCAAGAGGAAGGACAGATATCTTACGATTATTGATAATTGTATCGGAACTGTTTCCATAACCATAGATGTCAACAAATTCCTGTAGGGTCGTATAATTAACGTTAGCCACTCTGTTCAGGAACTGCTGAATGGGGATGTCCCCAAGCAATACAAGGAGTCCGGCTTGTGATTCTTCAAGTTCTGACAGAATCTCCTTACTGCGCTTCTGGTCGCAGAACATCGTAGGACGCGGTGGAATAGTCACAGGATTCAAGCCATAGTCTTTCATCAGTGGCTCGTATTTCTCCTTTATCACCTTTGCCTGTCCGGCATTTATTCTTGTTTCAGGCAATAAGTCACAAAGCCACGCATCTTTTCGTGTGAAGCCCAATGGTGCCAGGATATGCTCATCCAAGACCTTAGCCGAAGGCCCGTTCAAGTGACTGCCTGCAGGTTCAAGTGTTCCAAGTCCTTCTGGAAGGTGTATTCTGCTGATAATCTCAGCAGCTTCTTCTGGATTACCATCCCAAAAGATTCTCGGTTCACTGGCAACAGCCATGGCTGGACATATTGTTTTGCTTCCAATCTTCCAACGGGCATGAACGGCACTTGCATAGACTCCAAGGACAAACACCTTTTTAGGTGTCCTGTCTTGTTGGACCAGAGGGTGTACGATTTCACCAAATGGATAGTAATAGTTCATATCGTGTAGATTCAACTGACATTAACAATCACATTAATTGATAGTTCGGGTTTGTATCCATCTATCTGCCCTTAATGCCATGTTTTCGCGCAGCTGATCACGGTAGAGCCATATTTCCCGGGTGTGGTAATTGCCCTCCACACCTATTAGGGGCAACAAGTAATCCTGGGCAGTATAACCTTCGACTATCAGTAAGCCTGATGGCTTGTCAATGTGAACGGTCATGGTGTCTTTCTTCTGCTCTGCAACGGGCAGCAGCGGCGACGGCTCTGTGACCAGTGTGGCAGGTATATCGTCCGTACGCCAGTTTACGGGATTAATTGCCATGCGACTTTTCGTCCAGCCCCGCATGGTGCAACTAGTGTCACGCGCTGAATTGTAGCAGATAGTTACTCCCGTATCGTCAGCACTCTTGGCAGCTACGATATGGCGGTCTGAATCGTTTATGGCAATGCCGATGGCATAGGCTGCAACCATACGAGAGAACGTATCATCGTCAATCTCCTTCAACAGTTCCATCATGATATGTGCGCCCTGACTGAATCCTGCCAATATGAATGGGCGACCACCGTTCATGTTCTTCAGATAGTGGGAGAAGGCTCTGCGCACATCACCCAACGCTAACGGAAAACGAGCTGATTTCAGACTGTCGCTCTCAAAGCTCTGAAGGGAACATTGCCGATAATAGGGCGAATAATAGTTCAGCCTTCCGCTCAACAACGTATCTACGCCCAGCATCTCACCATAGAGCGGTATACGCAGACTGTCGGCATAGGTGTCCGCATAGTGACAAGTCTCGCCGTTGGGCAATACGTAGTCGCCCGTTTCGGTGGATATGATGTAGAAAATATCTGCTACGCCCTGGCGGTTGTTGACATACCATTGCGTAGAGTCCTGATAGTCAGGCTCTGCAGGAATCGGTTCATTTTGGGTTTGCTTTGTCTGGCAGCCTATGATGCCGACTACGGCTGAAATGAATGCTACCAATAATATCACGCCTTTTGTCTTCATTATTGCTACTTCTATTCTTAAAATTTCTTGCAAATATAGTACTTTTCACTGAGATTTCGAGAATTATGTGTAAATTTGTGCCTGAATTTGATAATTATTAGTATTTATGGGCAACATCAAGATCATTAAAGGTGTGTTTGACAGTAGTTTGGAGCTGGAACATGCGGAGGTCGCTGCGGGATTTCCGGATATTACGGTGGATTATGCGCACGAGACGCTGGACTTTAATCGTGACTATATTAAGCATCCCGAGGCTTCGTTCTATGGCGATGTTCAGGGTGATTCGATGAAGGATGCTGGCATCTTGGACGGTGACCGCGTCATCATAGACAGGGCTGTTCAGCCACATGACGGCTCTATCGTTGTGGCTTGGTGGGGAGGCGAAGGCTTCACGATGAAGTACCTGGATCTGACCCATAGGAAAGACGGCTATATCGAGCTGCGCCCTGCCAATGACGAATACCCGGTATTCAAGATTGATACGCCTGAGTATTTCGAGGTATGGGGTGTGGTGATTCACGTGATTAGGACTATCGAGAAAGTTTGATAAGAAATATTACGGCAATATGAAGACGAGAAAAGAGACAATCAGTTTTGAAAAGATTAAGGCTCAAACAAAGGAACTGCATCAGCTTTCGTTTCAGCTAAGGATGAAACTGTTATCAAATCTTGGCGTTCTGCATAGCAGTAACACGTTTAATAAATCCAGACAGAGAGCGGTCGAAAACATCAGCTCAAAAAAAATTGTGCTTAATGAAGTCGACTTTATGCGTGATGCCGTATCGTTGTATTCCAATGAATTGTTGTCTTTTGAGGAAAGGAGGGATCCATTATATTCCCACGTGGTATTAAACGAGTATAGGTATTTAGAATTCTGGGTTAATAATCCTGATATGAAAGAAATAGCGATAAACGATGAAGCTGTCTCGTTCTTAGCCACTCGTGTGAATGACTTGAATTTACCAAACAGAATTAAAAACGTGTTGAAAGCAGCTGATTTCTATCATGTTTATCATATGGTTGAATACGAAGAGAAAGACTTTCTCAAATATCGAAACATGGGAAAAGGCGCTATCAGAGAAATGGAAGAATGCCTTATTTCTCATAACTTACATTTTGGGATGCATATCAGATATGATGAACAGTCGAAGTCGTACTTCACTTTAGAATAAATATGTACGGCATCATCGACTGTGATAACTGCTACGTGAGCTGCGAGCGTGTTTTCCGTCCTGATCTGAACGGAAAGCCGGTTGTGGTTCTGAGCAATAATGACGGTTGCGTGGTAGCCCGCAGTAATGAGGCCAAGGCGATGGGTATCAAGGCCGGTACTCCGTATTTCCAGTTAGCGGAGCAATTTCCCAATCAGAAGATCGCAGTCTTTTCATCGAACTATGAACTTTATGGGGAATTGACGGGTAGGGTGGTGAGTATCATCAGGCAGGAGGCTCCGGCATATTTCCGCTATTCCATTGACGAGTGCTTCGTCTATCTCGACGGGATGGAGAACTTTAATCTGAAGCAATGGGGAGAGGAACTGCATAAGAAGATTAAGCAATATGTGGGTATTCCTGTCAGTATCGGCCTGGCTCCGAACAAGACGCTGGCGAAGATGGCATCGCACTTTGCGAAGAAATATCAGGGCTACAGGCATTGCTGCATGATAGACTCGGATGAGAAACGTATCAAGGCCCTGAAACTTTACCCTATAGATGATGTCTGGGGCATCGGCAGACGTTATTCTGCCAAATTACAAGCCCTTGGCGTAAATACTGCCTACGACTTTGCCCAGCACCATAAGGACTGGGTACGGCTGACATTCAATAACATCAACATCGTCCGCACCTGGCAGGAACTCAACGGTGAGGATGTGGTACCGAATGAGGAACTGGCGAAGAAGAAATCCATCTGCACCAGCCGCTCGTTCAATGGTATGATAGGTGATATAGAAACGCTGCGTACCCATGTCTCGAACTATGCAGCCCGTTGCGCTGAGAAGCTGAGAATGCAGAACACGGTGGCCTCGATCGTTGGTGTTTTCCTGAATACAAATGCTTTTCGTGAAGACCTGCCACAGTATTGGAACTTTCTGGAGCAGCGGCTCATTACTCCGACCAGCTCCACCATCACCATCATCCAGACGGCCAACGAAGTGCTGAAGAAGATTTATCGTGAGGGCTACCAGTACAAGAAGGCCGGAGTCATTGTCATGGGCATCGGTGCCGACTCTCCGATTCAGCAGGACCTCTTCGACATCAACGCTGAACAGTTCCAGAAGATGAAGCGTCTCGACGAGGTGGTAGACAGGATTAACCGACTGCATGGAAGCGAGACCATCGTTCTCGGTTCCCAGCAATACACTAAAAAGGATGGAAAAGGTAAGGCTGATGTCTTTGCCAATGCCATCAAGCATGATTTCAAGAGTCCAAATCCAACCACGCGTTGGGGCGAGATTATGAAATTGAATGCAAACGCCAAAAAGAAAGATGACACAGAATCCGATAACAGCAGCAAACGTCAATGAGCAGATAAAACATCTCTATCAGACTGCTTTCCCAGAGAACGAACAGATTCCCTGGGATGACTTGGAAATGACCATCATGATGATTGGGCCAGGAACGTTTACAATGCAGAATTGGGATGAGATAGTTGGAGAGTTAACGAAATACTGGACGTGGGATAAACAATGATTGAGATTCGAGAAGCAAGCAAGAGCCATGCAGCAGAGATAGCCCGCCTGATAATGACAGCCATGACGGATGACTGTTGTCTGTATTTCTGTGGCGAGGGCTACGGACTGGAGGACTTCCGCAGGTTGATGACCATGCTTGTGGAAAGTGAGGATTCGCAGTACAGCTATCGGAATACACTAGTGGCATTGGATGCAGATAAGGTTGTCGGTATCTCTGTCAGCTATGATGGTGGACGTTTGCATGGACTTCGTCGCGCTTTTATCGAGGCTGCCAAAGAGCATATCGGCAAGGATCATTCTGGTATGGATGACGAGACGCAGGCAGGCGAACTGTATCTTGACTCCTTGGCCGTGCTTCCTGAATATCGCCGTCAGGGAATCGCCCGAAAGCTGCTGTTGGCTACCAAAGAACGGGCTAATAGTCAGGGGCTGCCTTGTGTCGGACTCTTAGTGGATAAGGCCAATCCTGTCGGCGAGGCATTGTACACCTCCGTGGGCTTCCAATACGTCAATGACAACCAATGGGGTGGTCATCCCATGAAACATTTGGTTTTATAGCAATGAGCAGCATAGTCCTTTCCATATTCCTAATGAGCATCGGCGCGAGTTTCATCCAGCGCACCACGGGTTTCGGCTTCGGCATCTTCATCATGACGATGCTGCCGTTCCTTATGCCCACGTATGGCGAGGCAACAACACTCTCAGGACTACTGGCAATCACAACTTCTGCAGCTATCGTGTGGCGGTTGCGGAACTATGTCACATGGCAACGGCTTTGGCCGATCCTGCTGACATTTATCATCGTCTCGACCATTGCCATCTTCGCCCTGACACGTATCGAAGATCACATTCTGCGACGCATCCTTGGTGTGGCACTTATCTTAATTAGCATCTATTTCATGCTGTTTAGTACTCGTATTAAACTGCCAACGACGAAAAAAGTGCAGGTAGGTGCAGGAGCATTGAGCGGACTGATGGGTGGATTCTTCGGTATGCAAGGCCCACCTGCCGTGCTTTACTTCATCCAGAGTGAGCCGACGAAGGAACAGTATATGGCAATGGCTCAGACCTATTTCCTGATTGGCAATTTGATGATGACTGGCGTAAGATCCTATAACGGTTTCTTCACTACGACTGTCGCCGTTGATTATCTCTATGGCCTTGGCGGTGTCATCATCGGCACAATATTGGGTGCCTATGTCTTCAAACATATCCCCAACCGCATCTTCCGCTACATCGTTTATGCCTACATCTGTATCAGCGGTGTAATTATACTAATGACCAATTAAGAACTATGGCATATATGAACAAATTTACCCAATCTGATGATTATCGGCGTGAAGAGCTGATACGTATCATCGAGCATTCCGTGGAGAAACTGACCCTTCAGGAACTGGAGGCACTATATTATGATATGTCCACGAAATCATATATAAACGATTGAATATCACATATTTGGGGTGTATAAAACAAAAATGGGGCGCCGCTGCGCCCCTGTTAACCTTAAATCTAATACTATGAAAAACACGTTGCAAATATACAACTATTATTTGAATAAACAAGCATTTTAACATAAATTACAATGATTTTCTACAAGAAAAAACGGTTTTCTAACTAAAAATGCGTAATTTTGCAGCAGAATCATTACGAGGGGATGCTTCATTTCGTAAGAATGAGGGTGTAAAGGTCGCCAGAAATGGTCTACTAAAATTGGGACATCCCCTTACAATATAAGGCTTGAGTATGCAGATGCATGTTTGAGCCTTTGTTTTTGGGGGTTATTCTTTGCCATTTATTATATTATTTGTATCTTTGCATCCAACTATACAATACTTTCAACGGATTATGGCAGAGAATTGTGAGAAATGTAAGCTCCGGGCACATTATGACAAAAAGCCCAATTCATTATTAGGTAAGTTCTGGCGTTGGCACATCAACTTCTGCCCAGGCTGGAAAGGGTACTTCACTAGTTTAAGTGAAAATGAAAAGACAGAGATTAGAAACAAGTATAATTTCAAAAAGTATTAAGCGATGCTGGAAGTTGGACTGAGGCATACAAGTGAATTGAAGGTAAGTGATGCCGTTACCGCAATCCAAATGGGATCTGGTGATTTGCCAGTCCTTTCAACGCCTGCAATGACAGCTTTGATGGAAAATGCGGCCATGCTTGCCGTAGCTGATGAACTGCCAGATGGTTGTACAACCGTGGGTGGTCATATTGAATCGTCACATCTCCGACCTACCAAGGTTGGCGATACTGTGAGAGCTGTTGCTGAAGTGATTAAGGTCGATGGAAAGCAGATAACGTTCCATGTGACAGCTTTTTGTGGCGAAGATTTGATTGGCGGTGGTATTCATATCCGATATGTCGTGGATAAGGAAAAGTTTATGAGCCGCCTATGATATGTGTACCACATCTGAAGGACTGTAGTTGTTCTCCCATCACGCCCCTCATCACCTCAAACACATTATCACCTGTGCAATGGCTGGTGTAGAATCGTGTTTCAGGATAATTAGCTTTCAACCGTTGAGCCAAAGCCGCCTGTTCTTCTTTCGATTCCAGACCGTCAAGCAGATGGAAACCACCAACAACGGTATGAATTGGCCAAGGGCAAGCAGCCAGAATGTTCTCCAGTCCGCTATGAGCACAGCCAGTAAATAACAGTCCATCGACATACAGAGCAATTTCATGGCGGAAATCGTCGTGGATATAACATCCATTAGTATTCTGTACATAGAGGTTCTGATTCCCCTTGGGCATCGGATGAATCTGAGAAATATGGGCAATCATATGGAGACCTTCAGCCACTTCGCAAGTATGGTCTATCAAAATTAGTCTGTCATTGTCTATTTCCGGCCATTCACTAGTAATGCTATGTAGATTCCCCCGCTTGGAAAAGAACTGACCACTCATGGCATCGGGCGAGACAATAATCTGGGCTTTTTGATTATGCTCCAAGAAATATCGCAGGCCGCCTGCATGATCGCTATGCCCATGAGAAATGAAAACATAGTCAACATCGTTGAGATCTAAGTCCAACTTTTCTGCGTTTCGTATAAACACGTCACTCGCTCCTGTATCAAGGAGGATCTTGTGCCGCTCTGTTTGCAGGAAGATTGACAGTCCATGCTCTGTGGATAGACGGCTATCGCTGCTTCGATTATCTGATAATACAGTCCACTTCATAATTCTATCGTTTCTCCTTCCTTGGTTATCTCCCAAAATGGAATGCCTTTTTCATCCGTAAATTCCTTCATTCGCCAAGCGGACTCAAAGCCGCTGGCCACGAAATGCATAGGGACGAACATGCCGACCTTGAAGCGCTCGATGAACTGTCTGCCACCAAGGGTGTAGCCGTTGCCAATGCGCCCGTCTATCGGAAACATGACAAGGTCAAAGCTGTCAGCCACCTTACGTATATCCTTCAGCTCGCCCAAGTATTGCTTTTCGTGGGCTATCGGGTCAATCTCCTCTTCAAACTCCTCGCTATAGACGGTCTCTCCTGGCACGGCTTCGGGCAGGAACCTCGCATACCAGTTGTTCAAGTCTCCGGCATGGAAGATACGTTTGCCCTCAGTCTCAACAATCCACGAAACGCCGCTGTCTGTGCTGCCTAAGGCCCAAACGGACAAAGTGCCGTCAGACCAAGAGGCTCCTTTGGCCAGCCATACGTTTGCATCTTCCTTGTTGGCCCGTCTATGTCTGAGAATATCCTTGCTGAGTATGTATGTGATATCGGATTTCCGCTTCCTCCACTCGAAGATCTCTTTCGTAAAATGGTCTTCATGGAAATGGCTGGAGAATACGTATAGGGGCTTGTCCTTCTTTAGTACACCTCCTATCACGCCGCTTGGATCCAGCCAGTAGTCGAAGACCAGGATAGACTGCTCCGTATCCAGCACAAAGCCGCTATGGAAGATGTAGGTAAGTGTCATAATCGTTATAGCATCTTTTCAAGTATCTCAACAGCCTTGGTGATGTCCTCCTGAAACCGTTTGTGGTCACGGAGGAAGTCGGCCCTGCCACCACTGATGGCATCATACAGTTCTTGACTCATGTCATTGGCATAGTCAGAAATGGCCAATTCTATGTCATCCTTCTGCCAGTCAAGCGTGGAATGGACATAGATTCGCTGCTTCTGATGCAGGAAACTGTAGGCGGTCTCAATACTATCCTTTGTTATCATCTTGTTACTGCGTCATATCCTATCGGGCGGAATTGTTTCTGTTTCTCGCTGTACACAAAACCGTGCCCGAACAGGTAGTCCTTTATATCTTTTGGCTCCGCTCCGAAGTTGTAACACAGTGATGCCAGCGTGTCAAACTCCTCGTCTCTCAGGAGCATATTCACACTCGAAACCAGTATGGCAGGATCTTTCGGCAGGTAGTCCATTTCACAATTCTTATTAAATCGGATGGCAAAGGTACTCATAATTCCATGATTATTTGTACCTTTGCACAAATAATTAGGATAGTTTATGAAAGTAAAGATTCAAACCATGCTGGGCGACATCGTAGTTCGCCTTTACGATGAGACTCCCATCCACCGTGACAATTTTGTAAAACTGGTGAAAGATGGCTATTATGATGGTACGTTGTTCCATCGTGTTATCAAGAACTTTATGATTCAGGGCGGTGATCCAGATTCCAAGGGCGCACCTGTTGGTAAGATGCTGGGCGTTGGTGGCCCTGACTACACGCTTGAAGCCGAAATTAAGGACGGCCTTTTCCATAAGCGTGGCGCACTGGCTGCTGCACGTCAGGGTGACGAAGTGAATCCTGAACGCCGTAGTAGCGGTTCGCAGTTCTATATCGTTTGGGGAGATGTGTATAACGAAGGCCAACTTCGTCAGTTCTCCAAGCAACTGAGGATGCAGAAGGTGCAGGATGCCTTTAATAAGCTTGCTGCCGAACATCGTGCTGAAATTATGCAGATGCGCCGTGACAGAAATCGTGAGGGACTTCAGGAACTGCAAGACAAACTGGCTGCTGAAGCAGAGAGTAAGGTGGGTAAATCAGGACTGACTGATGAACAGTTGAAGATCTACTCAACTGTTGGCGGTACGCCACATCTCGATGGCCAATACACCGTGTTTGGAGAGGTCGAGGAAGGTCTTGATGTGGTTGAAATGATTCAAGGTACAGCTACAGGACGCGCTGACAGACCTGTAGATGATATTGAAATGAGAATAGTCGTCATTGAATAGAAATCATGGAATACAGAAAAATAGGCGATAACTACTATATCCGTATGGATCGAGGAGATGAAATTATTAGCAACCTTCTTGAAATATGCGAAAAAGAATCCATACCGTCTGCCGTTTTCTCTGGAATCGGCGGCTGTCAGAGTGCGGAGTTGCAGGTGTTCATCCCTGAAACTGGAAGTTTTGAGACAGAACGGTTGGAAGGTATGCTTGAACTAGTGTCACTCAATGGAAACGTGGTTAGAGACGATAACGGTCAACTCTTTCACCATACCCATGCCTTGTTCTCTTTCAAGAAAGAAGGTCAGCATGGAATGGCAGGAGGGCATCTGAAAGCCACAACCGTTCTCTATACTGCCGAAATTGAACTGCGTCCAACTGTCGGCGGTGTTATCGGAAGGAAATATGACCCTGAGACTGGTACTGGATTCTGGAACTTTAAGGATTAAAGGCTATGGTACAAAACTATAAGGTCGTTACACTTTGCGGAAGCACCCGTTTCAAGGAGCAATATATAGAAGTTCAGAAACGGCTGACGCTTGAAGGCTGCATTGTCATCAGCGTAGGGTTGTTCGGACATTCCGGCGATGAAGAGGTGTGGAAACCGGGCACAAAAGAAATGCTTGACGACATGCATCTGCGCAAGATCGATATGGCAGACGAGATATTTGTCATCAATGTCGGTGGCTATATCGGCGAGAGTACTAAAAGGGAAATAGCCTACGCTGAGAAGACTGGCAAGAAAGTGAATTATTTGGAGATATAACATAGAAGATATGGCATTTTTGGATTTAGTCAAGCAGAGGTATAGCTGTAGGAGCTATCAGGAGAAGAGTGTGGAACAGGAGAAGCTGGACTACGTAATGGAGTGTGTCCGCTTTGCCCCGTCTGCGGTGAACAAGCAACCTTGGATGTTCCGCATAGTCAAGAACGAGGCCGACAAGGCGAAGCTGCAGGAGTGCTACAACCGCGAGTGGTTCGCAACGGCTCCGATGTACATCATCTGCAGCATCCTCCACGACGAGGAGTGGGTACGCTCGGACGGTAAGCATCATGGTGACATCGACATTGCCATTGCCGTTGAGCATCTGTGTCTGGCTGCCACAGAGCAAGGTCTCGCCACCTGCTGGGTGTGCAACTTCGACGTTGAGAAGTGCAAGCAATTCTTTGCCATCGGTGACAACGAAGAACCTGCGGTGTTGATTCCCATTGGCTATGCTGCCGACGAGTTGAAGGAAAAGAAACGCAAGAAGATGGAGGAAATCTGCAAATAATATGGCAAAGCGAGAATACATACAGGCCAATAAAGATTGGTTGGAGGCGAAAGCTAAGGAGGATGGCGTAAAGGCTCTACCAAAGGGCATCTATTACAAGGTGCTGAACGAGGGCAATCAAGACAGTGCGAAGCCAACGGTTCGCAGTATCATCACAGCTCACTATACGGGCAAGACTATTGACGGCAAACAGTTTGATAGCAGTCGTGGCGGCGTGCCTCTGGCTTGCCGCTTGTGCGACCTTATCGAGGGCTGGATCATCGCTATCCAGCAGATGCATATCGGTGACAAATGGGAACTCTATATCCCAGCCGAGATGGGATATGGCAAATTCTCACAGCCCGGCATCCCCGGTGGCTCGACGCTTATCTTTGAAATTGAACTTTTAGGCATCGCATGAGTATGACTGAGAAAGAAAAGATGTTGGCAGGTGAGATCTATTCCGCCGTCGATCCGCAACTGATCGAGGAACTGACGGAAGTGAAGGAGTTAATCCATGACTATAATTTGCTGCGCCCGTCGGAGAAGCAGAAGGCAAGGGAGATCCTGAAAGGTCTCTTGGGACACATCGCTGATGATGAGATCCTGATTATCCAGCCCTTCTACTGCGACTACGGCAAGCAGATTAGTGTGGGCAAGCGGTTCTTTGCCAACTTCAACTTCACTGTACTCGACGAAGCACCTGTCACCATCGGTGACGACTGCTTCATCGGCCCGAACGTCAGCATATACACGGCCTGTCATAGTACTGACCCTGTGGAGCGCAACAGTCGCAAGGAGTGGGCAGAACCAGTCACTATTGGCGACAATGTATGGATAGGTGGCAGCGTCACCATCCTGCCTGGTGTGACCATTGGTGACAACGTAACCATCGGTGCTGGCAGCGTTGTAACGAAAGACATACCCTCGAACTCCATTGCAGTGGGCAACCCCTGCAAGGTAATTAAGACTCTATGAGAAAGGCTGTATTGAATCTGCGAGACCTTGGTGGCATTCCCTTACAAGATGGTAATGGCAAGATTCCTCATGGCCTGTATCTGCGTAGCGGCAAGCTCAGTGCGCTTACTCCAAAAGAATGCGAAGTCCTGTGCCAGAAGTATAATATTGCCTGTGTCATAGACCTGCGTACCCCTATTGAGGCCCATGAATTCCCTGATCCGCTACCTGATGGTGTTGAATACGAACTGATCTCCTTGCTAAAGGATTCTGCCATCGGCATCACTCATGAAACTGGCTCTGACCCTATGACCATCATCCGTAGTCTGCGTAAGCAACCCGAGAAGCTGAAACAGATGATACCCGGCTTTGCATCTCTGTATGAGCAGATTGTTACCGACGAGTACAGCCGTGAACAACTAGACTTTGTTGTAAACCATCTTAGGAAGAAAGCAGCAGAAGGAAAATGTACGCTCTTCCACTGCACGGCGGGCAAGGATAGGACAGGCATAGTCAGTATGGCCTTGCTGAAGTCATACGGAGTCAGTGATGAGGATATCATCCGTGACTATATGCGAACTAACCACAATGCTTTCTGGCCAACCATCAAGAAATGTTTAGGCGTGCTGTTTCTGACCCACAATTGGGAGTTGGTCAAGACATGCTACACTTCATTCATGGCACAACGGGAACTGATAGAAACGGCAATCAGAAAGTATTGACGATGATTGATTTCGATTCTGTTTGGCGTACTCAAGACGAAATCAGAACGGTGGTGAATGCCGTTCTGGGCGAATGTATCTGGAATCTCAGCTACAGCGAACAGCGGAGGGCAATAGTATTAGAGTTGACAGTCACGCTCGATGACGAAGCCATCGATGAACTTAGCTGCCAGTTTTCTGAAGTCGCTGATTATGATGGAGTTGGCTCAAAAGGCACTAAATTTGTATTCTATCTGTAAAATACATGCCATTTACGCCCGAATTTTACAAAAAAAACGGAGAAATCGGACAATTATTCGGATATTTGTAGTACTTTTGCCTACAAATAAATATGAAGTGAAAGATGGTCAAGTATAACATCTCGGAGATTAAGGAAAAAGAGGCAAATTACCGTGGTCTGGTAAGTCCTCAGTTAATGGATAAGATTCAGGAGAAGATCATGAAGATCATTGTCATGGATAAGAAGTACCGTGACAAAGACTATTCAGCGAAGAATCTGGCAGAGGAAATCGGCACGAACACCCGCTATATCTCTGCTGTGGTCAACACAAGATTCCACATGAATTACACTTCCTTCGTCAACAAATACAGAATCGAAGAAGCTATGTCGTTATTGGTAGACAAACGATATCTGGATTTGAATATAGAAGACATAGGAGAGATGGTAGGCTTTTCCAATCGTCAGTCATTCTATGCTTCATTTTTCAGGAATCTGGGTATTACGCCACGTGGCTATCGGATGCAGCATCTCAAACAACATCCATCCTTGAAAGCTAAGGTTAAACCCAAACGTAAGAAGTGACGTTTTTATTCTTCCCCGTCTATCTTTTTAACACATATTTCTCAAAAACAAAACGAGGAACCTCATTGCTGAGATTCCCCGTGAGTCCTTTTGCAAGGCATATAGAGAGTTTACGGAGTTATCTGCGTCCGAAGTGACCACCATTGCCACGATTCGTATTCATTGCCATGTGACGCTCTGAGCCGTAACGGTCATTATGTGCAACTGCGGGCTTTCCGTGATGCGGAGCCGGAGCTGGTGCATGGCGATGTACGGCAGGAGCATTGTGATGCATAGCGGGCTTTGGCATGTGACGGTCAGCGTAGAAGCGAGGGTCACGATGGCTGTTGCCGCCCCTGTAGGTAACGAATACCTTCGGGTGTGCGTTGTAGAAATGACCTCTGTCATAGCGAGAGTACACTGCGAATGTCCAGCCGCCAGCCTTCCAAGCCACAGGGCGATAGAAGTGAGCCAGAGTAATGTACTTGTCGTACTGCCAGCTGTTCAGCACGAAGCGGAGGTCAGCGTTGCGGCGATCCCACCAGATGCCGAAGACATCACCGTGTCCGTTAAGACTCATCAGGTAGTCGAGGTTGATCTCATAGACTGCCTCATACTGTGCAGCGGTGAGGTTGAGCTCGTAGGCCATCTTGTCCGAGAGGAACAGCGCCTCGTGCTTTGCTGCGTTATAGCTCATTGCGTTGGCTGAGATAGTCATGACCATCATCACTGCCAGGATCATCATCTTCTTCATATCTTAACCTCCTATACTTTAGAGTTTGACATTTTGTTTCTTGTTCACGGTGCAAAGTTCGGCATTTTAGGGGAGGATTCAAAGGGAATCTTCCTAAAACGCCATTCGTAAAACCCTAAATCGTAGTGGGGATTTCCCCTGTTAAGACTGTCGCGGTACAGTTATGATATCCTCGCCAAGGGCAGCAGAGATCTTACAGATAGTGGATAGTGTCAGGTTGTGTGTTCCTGAAAGCCAGCGGCTCACTTCCGTCTCAGTCTTACCAAGACGCTGAGCCAGATCTTTCTGTGTCATACCTTTGATATTAAGGATCTCGTAGATACGGTTGGCTATGGCCACCGACAGTTCTACCCGTTGCTTCATTTCTGGGGATATATCTTTTCTAATCCCATTAAGTATCTTGTTCGCTTTCATGCTGCAAAAATAATTAAATAAGTTGATATTGCCAAGAAGTTAAGCGAAAGAATCACCTTTTATGTTGATTTTTGGAATTGTTTTAAGTGTTTCCTTCGAAAAAATGTCACAAAATGGTGATTATTCGTTGGAAAAAGTGTATATTTGCAGCAAAAATTCGTTTGAAAAAATGCTGAGAAGGAAAATTGAAGGCACTTTAGCCAAGTGGAAAAATACCTCGGGACACAAGCCGTTGGTGATTATGGGCATCCGTCAGTGCGGCAAGACTTTTATTGCGCAGCACTTTGCCGAAGAGCATTACAAGACGGTGGTCTATATCAATTTTATCAAGCAGCCGGAGCGCATCAGTGCATTCTCCGGTTCAAAAGATGTGGATACCATCCTGCTCAATCTGTCAGCACAGATCCAGGACGTTACGTTCACTCCTGGTGATACCTGTTTCATCTTCGACGAGATTCAGGAATGCCCTGAAGCGCGGACATCGCTTAAGTTCTTCAAAGAGGATGGACGCTTCGACGTGATAGCCACAGGGTCGCTACTTGGTGTACAGGGCTATGGAGACGAGAAGAAAAAGCGACACAGGCAGCTGAGGGGTCAGAAAGAGCTGGGAATCAATTCCGTTCCTGTGGGTTCGGAGGACATTATAGAGATGTACCCGCTGGACTTTGAGGAGTTCCTTTGGGCAAACGGCATGCGCGTAGAGGTAATCGTGGCTTTGCAAAGGTGCTATCGTGAAGAAACTCCCGTTCCCGCAGGCATTCATGTGGCAATGAAGAACCTGCTGAACCTATACGTAGCCATCGGTGGACTGCCTGAACCTATCAATGCCTTCCTGCAGACGAATAACATGAACGAGGTGAGCAAGGCGCATCAGGCTATTCTGAAGGAATATCGCGATGATATGGTGAAGTATGCCCCTGACAAGGACAAGCCTCACATTCGTGAGTGTTTCGGCGCGATCCCCAAACAACTGGCCAAAGAGAATAAGAAGTATCAGTATAGTCTGGTGAAGCCAGGAGGCCGGAGCGAGACCTATTTGGGTTCGCTGCAATGGCTGGAGGATGCCGACATCGCCTGCCGCTGTTATAACACCGATATCACTGGCCTGCCGATGGAGGGTAATGCGAAGGATAATGTGTTCAAGGTATATATGGCCGATATTGGACTGCTCATAGAAATGCTGGGGCCTGGAACTCGCACTGACATCCTTCAAGGTAATCTGGGAGGCTTCAAAGGAGCCATTTATGAGAATCTGATGGCCGACACGCTTCATAAAAAGCAGCAGAAGCTATACTATTTCCAGAAGGACTCCGGCTTGGAGTTGGACTTCTTGGTACGAATGAACGGTGAATGTGTACCGCTGGAGGTAAAGGCGAAATCGGCAAAGGCGAAGAGTGCGAAGACCGTACTGAATCATCCAGAGAAGTATCATGTCAATCAGATCATCAAGTTTGGCGACTATAACGTAGGCAGAGACGGCCAGATTCTGACGCTGCCAAACTATATGCAGTTCCTGTTGGATTTGAAACCAGAGGAAATTGTTCTGACACCGGTTGATGCAGACGCTGTCAATGCACTGGCTAAAGAATTCCTTGGAAAATGAATGAGGTGAGATTCGTTTTTATTTGAGGTCATCAAAATTCTAAATCGTATCAATATCGTTTTTGTGTAAAAAATCCCATTTCCTTTGGCGAAATCGGCTTTGTGTAAAATTTGTTAAATTATTATTTTGAGCTGATGTTGTCCTATTGCGAATGAACTTTGTCCTGGTCGTCAAAACCTCATTTCTGGGATAAAAAACAGGCGGCAAAACCATGCCGCCCGTCTTTATTGGGATCATAATTCAGTCTATCTGTCCAAGTTCGTTTGCCTCGCATTATTTAGAATAGCATTGATGTCTGATAACTTGTACCTCTTCTTTCCACCGACATCGATTGGAAGCAGATAGTTTTTATGCTCCCAGTTATAAAGAGTCTTTCTGCTGATGGATAGTCTATCCAGAACTTCATTTGAAGTTAGCAGGAATTCTCCTTTTCCGTTTACGACTTCAGACTCTAATATGCGCCTGGCTTCACTCACTGTTTCCTTAATGGTCTTCTTCAAATCGTCTGCACTGATAAGAAGTAATGTACCACCTCTTTTTTCAAGAATGTCTTGAATTGCTGATTCTCTTTCTATCATAACTATTACTTGTTAAACTGTAGTTACAAAGATACATGGTTTTACTCAAATATACAAATTTTCATCTATGATGTGCAGGCTGTTATGTGTAACCAAGATTGATCTTTTATTCAAGCATGTTCACTAAGTTTTGTTTCATCTCATCGTCTATAGCACGATACCTCAAAAATGCCTTGGAACCTTCTTTGTGACCAGAGAGTTTGCCTATCAAATTGGGATCCTGTACCTTTTTATAGAGATTTCCAATAAATGTCCTTCGTGCCAGATGGCTGCTTGCTAGTTCGTTTAGCGGATGTTGCTCCTCTTTCCCTGTTGTCGAATTCCACACTGTAACAATTCGGGTTATGCCACACAAAAGGAAGATGTCTTTAATAAAGTCATTGTATTTTTGGGCTGATATGAATGGGAGCAATCTCTGGTCTGTTGAATTCTTGTCTGCATATCGCTTCAATATGGCCTTCGCCGTTTCATTTAGTGGAACCTCAATAGAATCCAGACGATCATGGCTGGTCTTATGTGGAATGTAGCTGATCTTTCCGTTTATGAGGTTACTTTTGGTGAAGTTAATAAGGTCTCCCACACGACATCCAATCATACATTGGAAAATAAAGATGTCACGTTGCTTTTCCATTTGTGGAATCGATGATTCCTTGATGTCTGTCTTTTTTTCTTCCGGCAATTTCTCCCAGGCATCGTGCAAATTTGTTTCGTATATCTTGGTTCGCTCTTCAATAGTTATATAATAAGGTGTACCATAGACAGGGGATTTCTGCTCATAGCCTGCATATGGGTCTGAACTGATAAGCTGCTCCTTCATTGCCCATTTAATGAATGTGCGGAATCGCTTCATGAGCTTGGCTATTGTATTTTCTCCTCTGAGCTGAGGTGTTCTTCCTTCAGGTATCTCTTGATATATAACACTATAGACCTTATGTTTTACAATCTTATACTCGTTACGGATAAAGTCCTCAATCTCACGAATGGTCTCAACATTAATTGTGTCGAAATCGAGTTTCCATTCTGCGCCATTCGTAATTGTCTTGTACAGTTGGAATCGTTTCAGCATCCTAATCATTGTTACATAGTTCTTATTATCGCTTTCCGGATAATTCTTAACTTGAAGAAAATACTCAAACTGATTGAAGAAGTCACGGTCTCTTGTTTCTTTTTCTGCTTTATAGTTTTCAGGATGCAATTTCATATCAACTAGTTGCTCAAAGCTTTCGCTTGTCAGCGTGTCCTTGTCTTCTGCCTCTTGATATACAGTTTCAAGAGTGGTCTTCATTCTCCTGATAGATTCATCGAATAAGACTCTTTCAATAGTCTTAAATAGAACCTTGGCTTTAATACATTCTCTTTTTGCATCCCATACTACAGGGTCAACAAGTATGTCAGACTTGTAGAACAATTGGATTTTCCGTCCGTCGCTGACTCTGAAACGAACGGCCACTTCTTTTTCGATCTTTTTCTTGCTCGAAGATACTCTGATAAATGCTTTTACTGATGCCATATCGAATAGAATTTTTTTGTTAATGAACTAATAAATCGGTTGTGCAAATTTAGAAAACTTGCACAACATGACCTAATTCCAATTCCCAAATGTTCTTTTCTGTTACATTTTTTTAAGACCGAAAAAATGTGTATTTTCGTTCAGGAATCCCTTGTATTATAAGGATTTCGGATTGATTATCAAGCGTATAAAAGACCAATCGTAAAGAATAATTATGAAGGGTATTAAAGTGCAGTAATCCCGACCAAAAGAAAATCCAAACCGCTGATTATCAGTAGTTTGGATTTCTTTTATGCTTTAAATTGGCGTAGCGGGCGCCCTGTTACTTGGGCCTTAGTACTTCAGTCGCTTTTTTCCCTTATTTATATTTACTCCCTCGGTGGGTTCGCCGTTCAGTTTCCTGCCTCCCCAGTGTGGACATGGTCGCACACGTTATCGTCGGCCACGAGCATGAATACCTTGGTGCGATGCTCCGTGTTGCTCAGACAGTAGTTGTGCATAGCCTCGTCGCCGCTGCTGTTTCCAAACGACAGCACGGGCTTCTTGCCTATCTCGCGGTATATCTGCAGCACCTTGTTGGTTTTTAGGTTCTTGATGATGAGGCTGTCCGTGCGCACCAGTTTCTGCCCCTTTCCGTCTGACAATTGTGAGTTGTGGCTCAGCATTGGCCAAGCGAGTTTGCCACACTTCATTCGCCTTGCATCACAATTGTCAGGCGGAAAGTGATAACTTGAATACCATCAGCATGAATGCCTGGCACGAGTGTGGTGCCAGGCATTATTTACTGACGTATTTATGCCCGTTCTGGATATAGACACCTTTGTCGGGCTCCGCATGGAGTTGGCGCCCCTGCATATCGTAGATGGCAGCGCTGGTGCTTGTGGCCGGGGCGGGCGAATGGATGCGGGTCGAAGACCCCTTCAGCGTCGCATACTCCTCGCGGGCCATGGCGGCTAATGCCAGGAATAGTGATTTTTTCATCAATGTATCAATCAATCGTCGGGGTTGCGCTTGTAGTGGAACTCCTGTACGTTGGGGTTCACGCCCAGATCAGGCTCGATAGTCGTGTTGATGAGTTTCTGGTTGTAGTTCCTGCGCATGGGGCCTATACGGAGCAGGAAGTCGTTGAAGTTGGCCGTGGGGATGACCATGCCGTAGATGCCGAAGCCGACACGGGTGCCCTCGGTGCGGATGTTGTTATAGACGTAGGCCGTGCGGAAGAACGAATGGTTGTAGATCTCCAGGCGATTGTACTTGTCGAAGACCTCTCTCCACTCCTGACCCACCTTCGTGGTGTCGGCCTTGGTGAAGATGAAGCCGATGTTGTGGACGAAGTCGTCGATCTGGTCGCCGCGGATGCTGTCGTTCATCTCCATGCACTGCATGATGTTGTCGTTCATCTCGTCGCGCATCTCCTGGTCGGTGGGCTTGGTGAGGATGGCGATGATGAACAGTATCAGTAGGATGCCCAGAAAGATGACAAGTTTTCCGAGACAACTGTGAAGGAACATATTGCCTACGGACTCGTTGGTTCTGTAATTGTCGTTACCTGTTTGGTTCATAGTTGTTAAATTTGATTATTATGAATTAAGTTCATGAATTCTTGCCTTGTCTTGGCTTGGTTGAAGGCTCCGCTGAAGTCGCTGGTGGTGGTGATGGCGTTCTGCTTCTCGATGCCCCGCATCTGCATGCACATATGGCGGGCTTCGACGACGACCATCACGCCCAGGGGCTTGAGGGTGTCCTGGATGCAGTCTTTGATCTGCTGAGTCATGCGCTCCTGCACCTGCAGACGGTGGGCGTAGATATCAACGACGCGGGCTATCTTCGACAGTCCGGTGATGTAGCCGTTGGGGATATAGGCCACGTGAGCCTTGCCGTAGAAGGGGAGCATGTGGTGCTCGCAGAGGGAGAAGAAGTCGATATCCTTGACAATAACCATCTGCGAGTAGTCTTCCTTGAAGAGGGCGTCGGTGAGCACTTTGTGGGCGTCCATCTGATAGCCTCTGGTAAGCACTTGCATGGCCTTGGCCACCCGCACGGGGGTCTTCAGCAGTCCCTCGCGCTCCGGGTCTTCGCCCAGCAGGGTGAGGATCTTACGGTAGTGACCCGCCAACTCGTCTTGTCCGGGACGGAAGGCGTAGGTCTCGTTGATCATGCTGTCGTCGGGTATCATGGATAATATACGGTTATTTTCCCTTTGACGATGGTGGCAGAGGCGTATCCGAGTTGCTTGACTTGCCGCAGGATGTCGTGGGCCTCCTCATACGTGCGGTAATTGCCCATGCGGCAGATCCAGCGTGGGGAGTAGAAATGCACGTAGATGGGCTCGTTGGGGAAGAGGTTCTTGATCTCCTCGCCCGTACGCTGGGCCTTCAGACGGTCGGCGCGGCCATTGCCCCCTGCAAAGACCTGAACGCGGAAGCCGTTGACCTTCATGCCGCCTTTCATGACCTTCTTGTGCAGGTCAAGGGTGTCGGGGACGGTTGTGGCATCTGTCAGGTTGTCGACGTCTTTCCTGTCGGCACCGCTCTTGCTGTCGCCTGGCTTAGCCGTCTGTTGGGGCTTGGCTGTAGGGACGGGTGCGGGTGTCGTCGCAGCAGCGTTGTTGATAAGGTCGTCGATGGCCTTGTCCTGGGTAATGGTCACCTTGCCTTCGCCGCTCTTGCTCTGTTGGAGTTGCTCGGTAAAGGTAGCCTGTGCGCCGGCTACCGTCCAGCAGCCGGCACACAATGCTATGGTTATTGCCAGTCGTCTCACTTCTTCCAGGCGTCAATAATACCCTTGAAGTCGGCGCATTTCAGTGAAGCGCCGCCAATGAGACCTCCGTCGATATCAGGCTTGGCGAACAGTTCGGGAGCGTTCGAAGCCTTGCAGGAACCGCCATAGAGGATGGTGGTGTCGTCGGCGACAGCCTGTCCGTACTTCTCGGCGATGATGCTGCGGATGTAGGCGTGGATCTCCTCTGCCTGCTCAGCGGTAGCGGTCTTGCCAGTGCCGATGGCCCAGATGGGCTCGTAGGCAATGACGATCTTGCGGAAGTCCTCCTCAGAGAGGTTGAACACAGAACCCTCGAGTTCGGCCTTCACCACTTCGTTCTGCTTGCCTGCCTCGCGCTCTGCCAGGCTCTCGCCAATGCAGAAGATCACCTTCAGGCCGTTCTTCTGTGCCAGCAGCACCTTCTCCTTCAGGATCTCGGGAGTCTCCTTGTAGTACTCGCGACGCTCAGAGTGGCCGAGGATGACATACTGTGCACCCGTCGACTTGACCATCTCAGCGCTGACTTCGCCAGTGAAGGCGCCCTTCTCCTTGTCGGCGCAGTTCTCGGCACCCAGGCCGATGATGTCCTGATCGAGGAACTGTGCGATAGAGGCGAGGTGGATGAATGGGGTGCAGATGACCACACCACAGTTAGGCTTGTCGGCCTTCAGTGTCTCGTTAAGCTCCTTTGCAAGAGCGATACCGTCCTGGAGATTCATGTTCATCTTCCAGTTTCCTGCTACAATTTTCTTTCTCATAACTGTTTTACTTTGAACTTTGATTTTTAAATTTTGAACTTGATGATTTCTATTCTTTTTTCTGATCCAGTGGGTCCAAGCCCACAGACGATCTGCGAGGGTGAGGAGTACCAGCGGGAGGACGAACCACGTGAGCACCCACAGGATCTTGCTGGTGACGGTCTCAGTGGGCAGTTGACCCAGTTCGCTGTCTTCCAGTCTTCGCGACAGGGCCTCGTCAGACGGCAGGGCGTTGTGGCTCCATTTGCGGATGACCACACCGTCGTGGAGGAGCAGCAAGCCGGGGTTCGACCGTATGACGGTCTTCAGGGTGATGTCGTCCGTATGACAGAACGGGTACTCTGCCCCAGTCATGTCGCACCAGCGGCTGATGGCCGTCCCTGTGCTGGCGGTGAGACAGTAGAACGGATAGCCGTGGTCGAGACTGTACTCATACACGCGGTTCAGTTCGTCGAGTTGGGAGTCGTCAGCCTGTTCCAGATGCGGTGCGACGAGCAGGAAGGTGTATCCGCTGTCGTTGAGCACGGCCTCTGTGATGTCCTCGCCGTCTTCCGCACGCTCGATGAAGAATTCGGCCATGGGCGACTCCTCGCCGTCCATCATCCGCTGCCAGCCTGCCCTGAGGTCTGCTCCTATATGGTAGGGGCGGAAGTCGAATTGCGGGAGGGTATAGAGACTCCGTCCGGCAATGACGAACAGGATGAATATCACCGAGTAGTTGAAGACGATCCACTGGTTGTTCTCGCCGATGAGCCGTGGCTGCAGGGTGGGGGCCTTCCAGACGATGATGGCCGCACAGAGCAGTACGACGTTCTTCCAGAAAGTCTGCCAGTTGGTGAGCACCAGGGCGTCGCCGAAGCACCCGCAGTCGCTGACAGGGTCGGCCAGTGCCACCCAAAGGGTGAGCGGTGTCATGATGCCCATGAGCCCAAGCACCACCTTCGACACGAGCCTTCGCCTGATGGCAAAGAGGAGGCAGATGCCCAGGAGGAACTCCATGGCTGCCAAGAGCACTGCTGCCAGCAAGGTCAGGATGTCTGGTGCAAACGTGCTCAGTCCCATCGCGGCCAGATAGTCGTGGATCTTGTATTGGGTGCCTAGTGGGTCCACCGCCTTGACGAAACCTGAAAAGATGAACGTCAGGGCGAGTATGATCCGGCAGATGTTGACGACTGTCTTCCTCACTCCGATAGTTTAATTACGCCAAAGACCGCATAGTTGATGATGTCCATATAGTTGGCATCGATACCCTCGGAGACGAGTGTCTCGCCCCCCAGGTTCTCAATCTCCTTGATTCTTTCTATTTTTGTCAGGATCAGATCGGTGTACGAACTGACACGCATGGAGCGCCACGCCTCGTCGTAGTCGTGGTTCTTGCGCTTCATCAGTTCGAGGGCCTCATGGGCATACTGGTCGTAAAGCCTCATGGCCTCGTCGTTGTCCATGTCGACGGTATCGGCAAAGCCCTTGCTCAATTGTATGAGCCCCACAATGCCATAGTTGATCAGTGCGATGAACTCTGGCCTGATGCCTTCGCCCACCATGGATTCCTGCTTGATTTCCAGGGAACGGATGCGCTTGGCCTTGATGAAAAGTTGGTCGGTGAGAGCCGTGGGGCGCAGGATGCGCCATGAGGCTTTATAGTCATGAAGCTTCTTCTCGAACAGGGCCCTGCACTCGGCCAGCGCCTGCTCAAACTGGGCATTTGTCTTCTCCTGATAGTCCATATCGGGTGCAAAGGTACAAAAAAAGCGATAGATAACACATATTTTTTCAGTTTTTTTTGATTTCCTCGTTTTTTTGTGACTTTTTCTTGGAGCCGGTTTGAGGCAATCAGGCTTGTCTGTGTTATTCTGTGACTTCTTTCTGTTTCTTTCTGATGTAACGGATCTTGGCCCCTAAAGTTTCGTACAAAGTGCGGATGGAGTCGCGCCGCATCCGGGTCCTGGTCAACAGGGTCAGTTCTTCTGCCGTTGCCGTCAGGGTGGCCTTGTGGGCGTCGACCTGCTTCTGCAAGGTTTCCAACTCGCGGTTGGCAAGAACCAGCAGGCTGTCTGCCTGTAGCAATTCCTCCTGTGCCGCTTCCAGTTCTACCTGCTGATGCAGCCGCAACGCCGTTTTCCTGGCCTTGACGTTATTAGGGTAGGTACGGCGGAGGGAGTCTATCAGCGTCCGGGCTTTGTCGAACTGACCTTCCTCGCAGAGCGTGGAGGCCTGCTCGGCCAACAATGCGGCCTGTTCCTGAGGACTCTTGCCACAGGCAACGAGCATCAGGACAACGGCTAGTGAAAAAATCAGACATCTCATGGTTGACGGACAGATGATCAGATATTCACTAAGAAGGACAGACCAAGCGTGACGTAGTTCATCTTTTTAGACTTCTTGTACTCTAAAGGATAAAGTTCCGGTCCGATTTCCGTCAACTCTGCGAGTGTATATGCAGAGCCGGTAAGTCCGTACTGAATGAAGTGGTAGGGGTCGTACGTCAGTGTGAATGTCTTCTCGCTGTAGTCATAGTCGGCAAAAATACGCCATGAGAAATTGGACTTGTACTTATAGGTCAGCGACAGTCCCGTGCCCCAGGTGGTCGTATTGTCGGCACCGAGGGTAACATAGTCCCATTCAACCTCGTAGGTATTGCTGGTCTTCTGAGGCATTTGGATGGTATGGTCGACCAGGTCGCCATTTTTGACAGTCAGGCTGTAGTCAATGTCCATGATGTTTCCCTTGGCATATCCGTCGATGTCGAGTTTCTGTGTGAAGGAACGGCCTATGAGTGCCTTTGCTCCGAGGGCGAACCGCTTGCTGAGCGGGAGGTTGAAATAGAGTCCCACACTGCCAGAGAACTCTGCCAGATGGTCGCTCTTGACGATACCTCCCATTTCTGTAATAGGAGCATTGGAAGTGAAGACATTGAAATCCTCGGTATAGTCAGTAGGGATGTTGAATCCGATTCCCTTTAAGAAGTTCTCTTCTGCCTGATAGTCCGGGTACTTATACCCGTCTTGGTATACTTGGCCTAATCTTGCCCATGCGTCAATACCTTCAATGGCGGCGATGTTGGAGAACATGCCGAATGACTTGGCAGACATGGCCCTGACACGTAGACGACCACCGATACCTATATATTTGTTGAAGAAGTATGCGCCTTCGGCATCGACGACAGTAGCAGCCCGGAACTCTATGGGAGCATCCTCTACCAGACTTCCGAAATCTTCGTGAAACTCCTTGTCGACGAGGTCGTCTCTTGTGAACTCAATATCCTTTCCACCTATGCCGACACCCATGGAGATGGCAAAAAACGAGGGGGTCTCGAAGTCCATCTCCAGGTCGTTGCGCAGAAGGCCTTTGCCTTTGAGCAGCAGGTCGCAGAGGGCATAGCCTAACTCTCCGGAGAGAATACCAATGCCGGCACCCGACATCACGTCGCTGACCCAGTGGCGGTTATTCAGCACGCGCATCACACCAGTGGCAGTGGCAACACCGTAGCCTGCTACGGAGTACCAGGGCGACCGCGTCAGTCCATACTCCTTGTGGAGCAGGGTGGCTCCCACAAACGACGTGGCTGTATGTCCTGAAGGCCATGAGTTGGCAGAACTGCCATCAGGGCGCATCTCCTTGGCCGTGTATTTGATACCGTTGACGAGTGCGGCCATGATGACATACGACATGCCTGCGCTGGCAAGCAGACGGGGCCAGTCGCTACGGCCTTCGACACCAGCCAACTTCAGGCCAACGGTCATGGCCGGGCCGAAGTATTGGGAGTAGTCGTCAATACCTGTCTTGAAGTCGGTGAGCAGTTGGGTGTTCTTTTTTCCTTGCTTGTCATTGACGCGGAACATGGCCTTGTCGCCCTTGATGGCCATACCTGCGATAAACAGGGGTATGCCGACAAAGGTCATATCGTCCATGAACTGATAGGGCTTGACGCCGGGGTTGGTCTTGGACTTGAAGAAATCAAAGTCCATGCCACTGCTTGTATGGGGCTCTGTCGTGGTCAGCCTTCGCTCTGTCGCTGAGGCGGACAGGAATGGATTAGCCGGCAACTCCACCAGTTCGGGCTTCATCTCGGGCGTCTCCAGTTTCAGGGGTTCCTGGTTGGTGTAATCTTCAGCGTGGACATTCAGGACTGTCATGAGTCCAAGCGCTACGAGCATTAAAAACTTATTATTCATATTGCAAGTGTTATTAGTTTTCTGCAAAGGTAAGACATTTTTTTCATAAAAATACGAAGGACACGCAAAAAAAGCAAAAAAATGTCTACTTTGAGTCCTTTGTGCATAAAATTTTGTACCTTTGCACCCTCAAACGAGCATACGGATGAAACTTTACTCAGATGAAGAACTGGCTACGATCCTGGATCAGGCGGTGTTCCGACTGATCAGTGAGGCAGCAGACCGCTTGGGCCTGGAGTGCTATGTCGTAGGTGGCTATGTGAGGGATATTTTCCTGGAACGCCCGTCCAACGATATTGACGTGGTGGTGGTGGGCAGTGGCATTGCACTGGCAGAGGAACTGAAACGGACCCTGGGGCGCAAGGCTCATCTCTCCGTCTTCAAGAACTTCGGCACGGCACAAGTGAAGTTTCGTCAGAAAGGCGTCGAATATGAAGTGGAATTCGTTGGCGCCAGGAAAGAGAGTTACAGCCATGACTCCCGTAAGCCTGTTGTGGAGGACGGCACCTTGGAAGATGACCAGAACCGTCGCGACTTCACCATCAATGCGATGGCCATCTGCCTGAATAAAGAGCGCTTCGGTGAACTGGTCGACCCCTTTAACGGTCTGGCTGATCTCGAAGACGGCATTATCGCCACCCCCTTGGAGCCCGAAGTCACTTTCTCAGACGATCCGCTTCGGATGATGCGGTGTATTCGTTTCGCGACACAGTTGAACTTCCAGATTGAAGAAGAGACCTTCGACGCCTTGCAACGGATTGCCGACCGTATTAAAATCGTAAGTGGAGAGCGTATCAAGGACGAACTTAACAAGATCATCCTCGCTCCGCATCCCAGCATAGGATTCGAGTATCTGCAACGTTCGGGGCTTCTCATGCTGGTCCTGCCCGAACTGGCCGCTCTCGATATCGTGGAAACGAAGAACGGACGAGCCCATAAGAACAATTTCTACCACACCCTTGAAGTGCTGGAGAATGTAGTTAAGAGTGACACTCTTCACTCTTCACTTTACTTAAGGTGGGCCGCGTTGCTCCATGATGTCGGCAAGACCAAGTCGAAACGTTGGGACCCCGCTGTCGGATGGACGTTTCATAATCATAACCTGATTGGTGCCAAGATGGTGCCTGTGATCTTCCGTCGTCTGATGCTGCCTATGGATGTTAAGATGAAGTACGTGCAGAAACTGGTGGATCTGCACATGCGACCCATTGCTATCGCTGACGATGAAGTGACGGACTCTGCCGTGCGCAGGCTGATGAATGATGCGGGAGAGGATATCGACGACCTGATGACGCTTTGCGAGGCCGATATCACCTCGAAGAACGAAGTCAGGAAAAAGATGTTCCTCGAGAACTTCCGCATGGTTCGTGAGAAATTGGCCGATCTCAAGGAGAAAGACTATGTCAGGCTCTTACAGCCGGTGATAGATGGCAATGAGATTATGGAACTGTTTCATTTGCGCCCCAGTCGTGAGGTGGGAGTGCTCAAACAGTTCCTGAAAGATGCCGTCCTTGACAATCGCGTGGAGAACGAGCGCGAGCCGCTGATGCAGTTGCTGATGGAGAAGGCCAAACAGATGGGACTCGTTTGAAACTATTCTAATAGCCAATAAACTTTGTTAAAAACGTACGTTAAAGATATATCATTAGATATATTTTTACTACCTTTGCATCCCGAAAACCGAGGATAACCGTGTATGGTTTTCGGTGTAAGCCTTAAGAATTTTAAATAAAATCAGTAAAATAGGTATGAGAAAGAACAAGATTTTGATGTTTGTCGCTGCTACGATGCTGTTGGCATCATGCGGCGGAGGTGGTGGTCGTCCAAACTTTGGCGACAATGAGTATCCGGTTTTGACCGTTGGTACCTCCAGTACCCAGATGCAGACTACTTATCCTGCAACGATTAAGGGTGTCCAAGATGTGCAGATCTGCCCGAAGGTGCAGGGCTTCATTACTCAGATCAATGTAAAGGAAGGTCAGACGGTGGGTGCCGGACAGGTACTCTTCGTGCTGGATAACGCAACCTATCAGGCTCAGGTGCGCCAGGCTCAGGCCCAGGTGAACACCGCCCAGGCTTCGTGCAACACTTCCAAGTTGAGTTATGAGAACTCGCAGAAATTGTTTGAGAATGGTGTGATTGGTGACTTCGAACTCCAGTCGGCCTCCAACGGCTACGAGCAGGCCAAGGCCGCTCTGGCATCCGCCCAGGCCACTCTCGCCAATGCCAAGGAGATGCTGAGTTTCTGCTATGTGAAGAGCCCTGCTTCCGGTGTGGTGGGTACACTGCCATATAAGATTGGTACACTCGTGAATACCTCGACGGTGATGACTACCGTGTCAAACAACTCGTCGATGGAGGTGTATTTCTCCCTGACGGAGAAAGACGCCCTGAATATGACGCAGGCTTCGCTTGGTGAGTTCCCTTCCGTACAACTCCGACTGGCTGACGGTACGACCTACAGCCATGAGGGTAAGGTGACGAAGATGAGTGGCGTGATCGATCCTGCCACAGGCAGCGTGCAGGTCATCGCCCTGTTCCCCAATGCCGAGAAGCAGTTGAAGAGCGGTGGCTCTGGTACAATCGTCATTCCGAGGAGCAACTCGTCGGCCATCGTAATCTCCCAGAATTGCGTCTCGGAGGTGCAGAACAAGAAGTTCATCTATCTGCTGGGTGAGGGTAACAAAGTGAAGTACTCAGAGATCAAGGTCGATCCGCAGAACGATGGCAAAACCTATATTGTGACCGAGGGTCTGAAGGTGGGTGACAAGTATGTGACCAATGGTATCACCAAACTGAACGACGGTATGGAGATTGTTCCCATCACCCCGGAGAAGTATCAGCAGAAGATCGACGAACAGGCAAAAGCCATGGGTGCCGGCGACATCGTCAATGCGATGAAGAAATAAATCGTAAATGTGTGAATTGTAAATCGTAAATAAGTATATGACTTTTACTACATTTATCAAACGCCCGGTATTGTCGACGGTGATCTCTATCCTCATCGTCTTGCTGGGTTTAATCGGACTGGTCTCGCTGCCTATTGAGCAGTATCCTGATATTGCACCGCCAACAGTTGCGGTGTGGACTAGTTATCCTGGTGCTGATGCCGAGACAGTGAAGAACTCCGTCATCGTGCCGCTTGAAGAGAGCATCAACGGTGTGGAGGGAATGGACTTTATCTCGTCGACGGCCAGCACCGGCTCGGCACAACTCAGTGTGATGTTCCGTCAGGGTGCGAATCCAGATATGTGTGCTGTGAACGTGCAGAACCGTGTTCAACAGGCTCAGGCTCTGCTCCCGGCCGAAGTGACTCGTATGGGTGTGACGGTACAGAAGCGCCAGACATCTCAGGTGCTGATGTTTACGCTGACGTCTGAAGACGGCCGTTACGATGATGAGTTCCTGACGAACTACAACAATATCAACATCATCCCGGCCATCAAGCGTATCCAGGGTGTGGGTGACGTGCAGTCGCCTGGTTTGAAAACCTACTCGATGCGTATCTGGCTGAAGCCCGACGTGATGAAACAGTACGGCCTGATGCCTTCTGATATCAGCGGTGTGCTGGCAGAACAGAACATCGAGGCTGCTCCAGGTACCTTTGGCGAACTGTCGGACGTGGCCTATGAGTATGCCATGCGCTATACAGGCCGTCTGAAGAGTGAGGAAGAGTTCGGTAATATCATCATTCAGAGTAAGGCTGATGGTACGACGTTGAAACTCAAGGATGTGGCAAAGATCGAATTGGGAGGTCAAATGTATTCTGTGTCTATGAGAAACAACAATCTGCCTTCTGTGCTGGGTATGGTACAGCAGATTGCCGGTTCTAACGCCAATGAGATTGCCAAACAGGTGAAAGCCGAACTCGAGGAGCAGGCCAAACTGTTCCCCCCGGGCATGACCTATAAGATCAACTATGATGTGACGGAGTTCCTCTATGCTTCAATAGAGGAGGTGGTGTTCACACTGTTCTTCACGCTGTTCCTCGTGTTCATCGTGATCTACATCTTCTTGCAGGACTGGCGTTCTACGCTGATCCCGCTTATTGCCGTGCCTGTGTCGCTGATCGGTACGTTCTTCTTCCTTGAAGTGTTCGGATTCTCCATCAATCTGCTGACGCTGTCAGCCTTGCTGTTGGCCATCGCCATTGTGGTGGACGATGCCATTGTGGTGGTCGAGGCCGTGCATGCCAAATTGGACCAGGGCTATAAGTCACCACTGACGGCTTCTATTGATGCCATGAACGAGATCTCGGGTGCAATCATCTCCATCACGCTGGTGATGTCAGCAGTGTTTATCCCAGTATCGTTCATAGGTGGAACATCTGGTACGTTCTATCGTGAGTTCGGTGTGACGATGGCTGTGTCTATCGTGATCTCGGCCATGAACGCCCTGACACTGTCGCCGGCTCTCTGTGCCATCTTCCTGAAACCCCACGACAAAGAGGGACATGAGAAGAAAATGTCTCGTATCGATCGCTTCCATCAGTCGTTTAATACGGCCTTTGATGCGACGTTGGGGAAATATAAGGGCATCATTGAGAAACTGGTCCGCAAACCAGTGGCTATCATTCTGACGGTGGTGATTGGTCTGGCTGTGTTGGGAACAACCATGTTCACGGCCAAGTCGGGTCTGGTGCCTTCCGAGGATACGGGTACGCTCTTCTGTACGATCACGATGCCTCCTGCTACGTCTGTCGCCCGTACCCGTCAGGTCATTGACGAGGTGGACAAAATCCTGGGAGCCGATCCTGCTATCCAGAGCCGTGAGCAGATCCAGGGTTATAACTTTATCGCTGGTTCGGGTTCCGACCAGGCTACGTTCATCATCAAACTGAAGCCGTTCTCCGAGCGCCAGAAGGGTTTCTGGTGGAAACTCAGCGGTCTGTGGCAGGGTGACGGTATCTACCGTTTCTTCATCGATCCTTACGATGCTACGGGTGTGATTGCCCAGATATTCATCAAGACGGCTCACATCAAGGATGCCTCCATCCTGGCATTCCAGCCACCAATGATTCCCGGTTTCTCGGCTAACAATGGTGTGTCTATCGTGATGCAGGACCGTACGGGTGGAGACCTGACGAAGTTCTATGATATCGTCAAGGATTATATCGCAGAACTTAACAAACTGCCTGAGTTCCAGATGGCCCAGACCTCTTACAACCCCAACTATCCCCAGTACATGATCCATGTCGATGCGGCCAAGTGCAAGCAGAGTGGTATCTCGCCTTCTACAGTTCTGTCTACGTTGCAGGGTTACTATGGCGGTCTCTATGCCTCTAACTTCAATGCCTACGGAAAACTCTTCCGTGTGATGATCCAGGGTTCGCCCGAGACGCGCCAGACTGAGGAGTCTCTTAATAATATATATGTTCGTACGCCCGCGGGGATGGCTCCCGTCAAGGAGTTCTGCAATCTGGAGCGTGTCTATGGTCCTACGAATATCAGCCGTTTCAACTTGTTCACTTCTATCAATGTGACGGCTACGGTGGCTGATGGCTATTCTACCGGTGAGGCTATCGCGGCTGCTGAGAAGGTGGCTGCTGACATGTTGCCGACGGGTTACTCTTACGAGTATCAGGGTCTGACCCGTGAGGAGGCCAAGGCTTCCAACACCACAGGACTGATCTTCGTGCTCTGTTTCATTTTCATCTATCTGATTCTTTCAGCCCAGTATGAGTCTTATATCCTGCCGCTGTCGGTGGTGCTCTCAGTGCCGTTCGGCCTGGCAGGCTGTTATCTGTTTACCATGATGTTCGGCCATGCCAACGATATCTACATGCAGATCTCGCTGATCATGCTGATCGGATTGTTGGCCAAGAATGCCATCCTGATTGTGCAGTTCGCCTTGGAGCGCCGTCAGACGGGTATGGCCATCTCGTGGTCGGCCATTCTGGGTGCCGCTGCCCGTCTGCGTCCTATCCTGATGACCTCTCTGGCTATGGTCATCGGTCTGTTGCCGATGATGTTCGCCTCGGGTGTGGGTAAGAACGGTAACCAGACGCTGGGTGCTGCTGCCGTGGGTGGTATGCTTATCGGTACGGTCATGCAACTCTTCGTCGTGCCTACGCTGTTCGTCATCTTCCAGTCGCTGCAGGAGAAGATCAGCCCGCTGAAGTTCGAGGATGAGGCGAACGAGGAGGTCGCAGCCGAATTGGCTCAGTATGCACATGCAAAACCAGTGGACTACGAATTAGAGAAGTAAAAGAAGAATGATTATGAAGAAATTGTTAGTATTTTCGTTCGCAGCCTTGCTGTTGTCGAGTTGCGGACTCTATAATAAGTACGAACGTCCTGAGGTAGACACGAAAGGCCTGGTGCGCGACACGGTGTCACTTACCGACACTCTCGCTGTGGCCGACACGGCTTCGTTCGGCAACCTGCCCTGGCGTAGTGTCTTCACCGACCCCCAGTTGCAGGCACTTATCCAGCAGGGTCTTGACAATAATCCTGACCTGCTCAATGCCGCACTCAATGTCCACATGGTCTCTGAGGCCCTGAAGGTTGCCAAACTGGCATTCCTGCCCTCTGTCGCATTGAGTCCGCAAGGAACTCTACAGTCGTTCGACGGAGCAGCAGCCACGAAATCCTATTCGCTTCCCGTCACGGCTTCGTGGAATGTTGATCTCTTCGGCAATCTGCTCTCCGTGAAGCGCAGTACCCAGATGCAACTCATCGCCACTAAGGACTATCAGACTGTGGTGAAGTGTAACATCATCTCTGGCATTGCCAATCTCTACTATACGCTGTTGATGCTCGACCGTCAGGTGGAGATTGTCACCGACATGGAGGGACTGACGAAGGAGACATGGGAGAAGATGCGGTTCATGCACGACAACCGCGTAGGCTATCGTTCTACCGCCGTGCAGAGTGCTGAGGCTGCCTACTATCAGGTGCAGACGCAGAAGATCGACCTTCAGCGTCAGATCCGCGAGATTGAGAACTCCCTCTCCCTGCTTCTTGGACAGCCCGGACAGACCATCGCCCGTGGCACCTTCGTAGGTCAGTATCTACCATCAGAATTCGCCACAGGGGTGGGCATCCAGATGCTCACCAACCGTGCCGATGTGCACTCCTATGAGATGGCTCTGGCCCAGTGCTTCTACGACATAGAGACTGCCCGCAGCCGCTTCTATCCCAGCATTACGATCTCGGGTACTGCCGCCTTCACCAACCAAAATGGGATGGTGAATCCCGGCAAGATGCTCCTGCAGGCTGTTGGAAGCCTGGTACAGCCCATCTTCCAGCATGGTCAGATCGTGGCTGGTCTGAAGGTCGCCAAGGATAAGTATGAGCAGGCCTTCAACAACTGGCAGAACTCCATCTACAAGGCAGGCAACGAAGTGTCTAATGCTCTGTCTTCCTATAATGCCTATGCCGACAAGGTTGTGCTCGACGGCAAGCGGGTGGCAGTCCTCAAGCAGAATGTCGTGGATACAAAGAAGTTGATGGAGTCATCGTCCAACACTACTTACCTCGAGGTTATTACAGCCCAGAGCAACCTGCTTAACGCAGAGATCAATGAAATCAGCGACCAATTCAGCAAGATGCAGTCCGTCGTCAACCTCTACCAGGCCCTCGGTGGCGGTGCTAAGTAGACAGAAGAACTTTTTAGACAGAAGAACATAAGAACATAATAACTACACCCAGACAGGAAAAGAAAAATATGTCCTTTTGTTCTTATGTCTAAAAGAGACAAATGAACTTATGTCCAAAAAAATAGATAGTATGGCAAGTGAAATTTCCCCTAAAGCCGAGATAAGTCCAAAGGCGAAGATCGGCAATAACTGTAAGATATTCCCATTCGTGTATATTGAGGACGACGTGGAGATCGGTGACAACTGCATCATCTTCCCCTTCGTTTCCATCTGCAGCGGCTCGCGCATCGGCAACAGTAACAAGATCCATCAGGGTTCTGTCATCGCCGCCTTACCGCAGGACTTTAACTTCCGTGGTGCCAAGTCGTATGTGGAGATTGGTGATAACAACATCATCCGAGAGAATGTCGTCATCAACCGTGGTACCAACCGTGGCGGTGTGACGAAGATCGGCAACCACAACTACCTGCTCGAAGGAACCCACATCAGTCACGACGTGACGGTGGGAACGAACTGTGTGTTTGGTTATGGCACGAAGATCGCAGGCGACTGTGAGATCGGAAATGGCGTCATCTTCTCCAGTGGAGCCATTCAGAATGCCAACACCCGTGCCGGTGACCTCTCGTTGATCCAGGCTGGTACGGCCTTCTCGCACGACGTTCCTCCTTATGTCATTGCCGGTGGTAATCCGATGGAGTATGGAGGTCCTAACACCACGATGCTCGACTATGCCGGGGTCGACAAGAAGGTTCAGAACCACATTGCCAACGCCTATCGTCTGCTCTTCCACGGAAAGACGAGCGTGTTTGACGTGATAAACCAGATCCGTGACCAGGTGCCCGACAGTCCTGAGATTCAGAACATCATCAAATTCCTTGAGAACACGAAGCGTGGTATCATGTGTAAATAACAAGCGAATCCCTGCCAACCGGCAGGGATTTGTTCTTTTATGATATTTAGAGGTATTCGAACATTTGGCGTTCGGCATTTTCGGCCTCGGTCAGGCCATCAGTATAGAGGAAGAGTGTGGTGCCTAGTGGGAGTATTGTCTCTTGCTGGGTGAACTCCCAGTCGGGCATCGCTCCTATGGGCAGATTTCGTAACTTGGGCGTGAGGAGTGAGAACTTTTATTCTACTAAAATTATTCTTTTAGCATAATTTTATTTGCAAGTACGCCTGAATATACACTTGAAGAAATATTCAGTTATCTTGAGAAAGCTGACAAACCGTGTATCATAGCCATTGACGAGTTTCAGCAAATCACGAAATATCAGAAAGATAACATCGAAGCACTGCTGAGAGGGCGCATACAAAAACTACAGAACACGCACTTCATCTTTGCTGGTTCAGAGCGTCGTCTGATGAACGAGATGTTTTTCTCTGACAAACGACCTTTTTACCAAAGTGCATCACTGTTGCAGCTCGATCCCATCGACCTTGAGGTATATAAAACATTTGCCATCCTGCAGTTCCAGGCCACAGACAAGATGATTGAATCAGAGGCCATAGAATGGGCCTACCAGACATTTGATGGCGTAACCCTGTATGTGCATAAGCTCTTGCACGACACTTATGCCGCTACACTGTCAGGCGAAATATGTACACTGAGCCAGATGCAAGCAACTGCAGACCAACTCATACAGCAAAACGGTAAACGGCTGCAGGAGCTGTTGGCTTATGTGACAGAGCAGCAAAAAGAGTTGCTATATGCGATAGCTGCCGACCGCAATGTGTTGCGCATCACTTCTTCCGATTTCGTGAAGCGACACCACTTGAAATCAGCCAGTGCAGTACAGTCTGCCGCGAAACGTCTGTTAGATTTAGACATCATTACCGAGCAGCATAAGTCGTTCTTTGTCTCTGATCCGCTAATGAGGATTTGGATAAACAGAAATTTTCAATAAAATGCAAGAATTCTATCGGCATGTGTTGATACAAGAGGACGGTTCTTTTGTTACATCAGCGATGGATATAACAAAAGAACCGTCCCTCTGTTACACGATATGCATTAGTCCGCCATCCAGAATGGAGTAATGTTTGAATCGTTCGCAGGATTGACGTTCGGATCAAGCTCCTGTAGGTTCATGTCAATGAATTTGCTCCAACCCGTTACCTTATCGAAAGCAGATGCCTTGTAAACACTATTGTAGTATAACCATCTCAAGTTTAAACAAGAATAGAGTGAAATACCCAGGCTGTAACGGTCAGTGGCAGGCCACTTCGTATAAACAGCTTCACCGTCAGTGGCTACTATCTTCCTGTTCAGGCAACAGATCTGATATACCTTTGCTTCTTCAAGTGCTTTCTCAAGGTTTAAGTATATCTCTTCTGCTTCAGGTGTCTTCAGGTTGTAATAGATGTGCAGCGCATAGTCCAGTACGTCCACGTAGTTGTACTCCTTATCAAACATATAGACGGAGCTTGTAGCATTGTCTATCTTACCCTTTGTGTCGCTGTCGGCATAGCCTTTCGTGACCACATCGGCAAGTTCCTTCACCTGGGCATTGATGGCAGCAAGGCCGGCAGAACGCCAGCAGCCGAAATCGCCGTTTGCATCTTTCATGGGGTCCTCAGAATTAATGAGTGCGTCTGACAAGCCATATTCGTATTCAGTTTTCGGAGCATTCAGTATTTCGCTTTGAAGCAATGCTGCCTGTTCGAAGTTGTCAGGATAGGTGTTCAAGGCCTCAACGATGGCGTATGAATGGCGTGGCAGGGCACGTTGCACATGGGCACCACCGAACTGGTAGTCGCAGTATGGAGCGATCTCTGTCATCACCTCGAGTTGTGACATCATGCAGCCATTCCAATAGACAGCTTTCAGGTGGGTGTTGGTCTCCTTCAGAGCCTGTGCGAAGGCTTTTGTGGGAATACCACGTCCATCCTGGTTGTCATCATAGACAATGGCACGGGTTTTAAGTGAGTCTTCAGGCATTACTTCAGGCATTTGCTCGTCATCGAGGTCAAAGCCGCCTCCGTGGTTTGTTGGTATAAGGATGTAGTTCTCTGCAGGAGCCGTTTCCTTTGCCCAGTTGATAAACTCCTTGATGGTCTCTACGTCATAGAGCTTTACTTCGCTGGCTTGCTTGTAGTAGCCATTCTCGCGATAGTTCTCCTCAGTGATGTACGGAGTCAGCTCATAGCGATAGGTCTCACCCCACGCTCCGTAGTCTGGATCAAAGGGGTCTGTATAAGTCTGGCCTTCCTTCTTCGCCTCTTTACGATACATACTGTCATCCTTAGACATGGAGTACATCACTACGAAGCGCACCTGGTTAGTCTCCACGTTGAGTCGTTGCTGTATGAAAGGAATGGCTCCAGTGAGCTGAGTATCGACATTACCGCCACCGCAACCATACAACATGATGGTGTACTTAGCGGTCTTGTCCTGCCAGTACTCCTGATAGGGGTCTACAAAGCTTGCATTGCTGCTGCTGTTGTCTTCATTACTGCTGCACGATGTCAGCATGGTCATGCTCATGGCTACTATTGCCACACAGAGCATCATCATCTTACTAAAAAAGTTCTTCTGTATCATAATTAAAAAATGGATTGATTATTATCTCTTATTTATTCACGTACTTTCGTCCTCTATAGATGACCAAGCCGCGGGTATTCTTGTTCATGCGCTGGCCAAGCATGTTATAGACGGGGCATCCACGCTGTACATCGTAGCGGGGGTAGCCTCGCGGCGGCCATCCATGCCGATGGTCTCGATGCCAGTGGTGCCGGCCTGTGGACGGCCGTTGACGGCGAACAGCGCAGAAAGGACGCGCTCCAGACGGGCGAACACGGCTATGGCCTCTGTGCCGTCATCGTCGTACAGTCCCTGTTCGCGTTCATTGGCGATCTGCTCCATGCGTGAGGCGGCTGCATCCCAGTTGTAGGCAATAAACGATATCAGCTGCCTCGTCTCGTGGTCGAGTGCCAGCTCCAGCCTATTGCGGTCTTTTATATCTTCCTTGTTCATCATCGTTATACCTTATTATATTTATGGAGGGCAAAGGTACTCATTTTCCCTCAAACCACCAACGCTTTTGCCCTGAAAATGGTTACAATTGTAACCGTAACCGTTTTGTGGAAGTAAGATCATTACCCTCAACTTTTATAATACACTTCTTTATCCAGCATATTATTCGACTTGGCAAGTGCGAAGGTGGTGGTGATATTGGCACTCTCGTTACACACACCGTTGAACATGGCAGCGATGGGGTCAACACAGATGACAACGCTGATGGCCTCTGCCGGTACGCCCACCACGGTAAAGAGGTAAGCCAGACAGATGATGCCTCCGCAGGGCACTGGCGGCTTGGCTATTGACATGATACACACTGAGAAGAGCAGCGTGACGAAGAGGTCAGATGTCAGCTCGATGCCGTAGATGGCCATCATCATCAGCGTCATCAGCGAGAAGAACATGCAGTTGCCAGCCTTGTTGAGCTGTACGCCAACAGGTATTGAGAAGGTGGCCAGATTGGGGTTGATGCCCAATTTCTCCTCACAGAATTTCAGCACGAAAGGCAGACGAGCATGCGAACTGCTTACGCTGAACACGAAGGGACTGATGGACATCAGTTTCCTGGTGAATGGTATGGGCGAAAAACGGCAGAAGAGCACCACCGTCAGCGCACCCACCAACCACACGATAATCACTCCGAGACAGAGTCCGCCAAAGAGTCCGCTGAACTCCACAAGGGCATCGAGTCCAGTGCGTGATATGAGCGAAGCCATCGACAGGAACACCATGACGGGAATGGTGAGGACGATGATTCTCAGCACAGCGATGGAGAAGTTGAAGGCGAAGCTGATGGCCTGGTTGACTTTCTTCGGCAGCCCCATCTTATTAAGCACCACGCCGAAGAAGATAGCCAGGAACATCACTTGCAGGATATTGCCGCCCTTGAAAGGATCGACGATATTGTTGGGCACGATGCTGAAGAACAGGTCTTTCAGCGACGGAAAATCAGATACCGCCTGAGGCTGCCCCGACGTATCGATACCGGCCTGCATATAGGTCAGGTCGCCAGAGAATATCATCGCGGCGAGCAACAAGCCCAGGAAGGCGGTTATCAGCTGCATAAACAGTGATACCGACACCATCTTGCCACCCATATTTGCCAGCATGCCAGGGTCCTGAACATTGGTAACGCCGGCTAGAATGGCAAAGAAGGTGACGGGTGCCATCATCATCTTCAGCGCATCAAGGAACACGTTGCGCAGAGGTACCAGCACATCGTCGTTGATCATCGCCTGCGTGGGTTGGTCTATGAAGTGGTGCATCAGCAGTCCGCAGACCACACCCAGCACCAGTCCTGCCACTGTTCTTACTATCTGTTTCTGTGTCTTTGTCATGCTTTCGTCCTAATTTCAGAAAAACCTGTCGAGTTTTGCCGCCTGCTCCATAGCCCAGTCCATGCGTGGGAAGAGGTGTTTACGCGTCTCTTCTACGTGGAAGGCTTTCAGCTCGGGAGCTATCTGCACATGCTTCATGGGGAAGATGGCTCCACGGAGCAGTCCGAAGGCACTGCACATCTCCTTGATTTCCTGCAGCTGACTGTCGTCGGTGGCGTTGAAATACATGCTCAGCAGCGTGTCCCAGAATCTCAGCATGTTGGCCTCGCACATGCCGTGAACTTTCTGTCGCTTGGGGAAATAGCTGTAACGGGCATGGAAGGCTCCGGCTGCCAAGTCGAAAATCGGATGACCATAGCCAATGTCGGCCATGTCGATGACGACTATCTCGTCACGCTGATACATCACGTTGCCAGCATGGTAGTCACAATGTACCATGGTGGGACGCTCTGGTACGGCAGCAATCATCTTTTTGAGCATGGCCGTTTCTTCTGCCGTGAACGAGCCATTAGCACCCATGCCGTCAGCCCATTTGTTCCAGGTGTCTTTAATAGAGGTGAAACCGCCCATTTTTTCTATGTTTGAGCTATGGATGGTCTTATACGTAGCAACGAATTTCTCCATGATACGATCAAACTCATCCGGTCTCATTGTCAGTACGTGTCCAATGGTGTCGGCATGATCTACCATCTCAAAGATGGCACCGTAGGCATTGTTGCATTCCACCAAGTCGAAGGAGATGGCTGTCGGAACGCCAGCCAAAAAGGCCTTCTTTGAGTAGTCTATCTCCTGATAGATCTTCTCAAGTGGCACGCCTTTGTTGTACAACTTGACAATGATATCATCGCCAGCGCGATAGACAGTGCTGCTCTGACCTTGTCCGATGATGTCGAAGCCATCCATACTGACTCTTCGTATCTTCTTGCGAATGTTCAGAATCTTGGTAAAGCCAGTCATATCAAAGACGTCGTAAACACCTCGTACGACGTTTTTCACAGTAACCGTCTCTGGTTCCTTCATCTTTTGGACCATGAGCAACATTCTAAGTCCCGAGCTGGAAATGTAGTGCAGTTTGGCTGCATCAAACACGATCTGCTTGTCGGGATGGGCTTCTACAATGCTCAGTACTTCCTTTTTTGCCGCATCGGCATTGTTTGCTCTGATACTTCCCTCTAAGGAAATGACGAGACTGTTGTTTTCAACGTGACAGTTCATATTTCTTGCTATGTGTTGATGTTATACTTCTAATCTTAATTAATAGGACACATAAATTCCTGACCCTCCTGTGTCCTTGTTGTCCTTTTCATTATCTTTGTCTTTCTTTTTTTAGACACCGAACTTACCTGTCAATGCCATCAGTATTTTCCCAATAAAAGCCATCAGAACTTACGCCACGGACATAACCGCCGCTACCTACCAGCAGATGGGGCTTATGTTGTAACTTTACCACCTTCATCTCAGGCTTCATATATGTCTTCTTTTTCATATTCTATGATTATCTAATAAGCACTTTTTTCCCATTATTGATATACAGTCCCTTGGCGGAAGGCTTGCCGTTCAGTTCCCTGCCGTCCAATGCGTACCATTTGTCATTTGTTATTTGTCCTTTATCGTTGGACACAACGCAGATGCCCGTGGTATTCTCATCGTCGCCAAAGTCTATCACAAAACTTCGGACGGAGGCTGAAGGAACAGGAACACGGAAGTGGGCACAGAAACTGTGTAGCGCGTTACCATTGGTATTGGTACGCGGATTCTTCGAGTAGCCCAGTTTGTTTCCACCACTCAGCAGGATAATCTCATCCAGGTTGCCTTGGTGACTACCAGAGGCTCCGCTCGCAACAATCTCGAACGGTGAGTATTGTCCCACGAAATACACCTTATTGCCAAAAGTTATCCCCTCAGGTGTAGCGCTGGTGATAGCGACATTGTTGAATACTGGGCTAGTGACATCAGCGCCCGAAGTCCATTTTACGATGTAAGGTTTGCCGGCTTCGATACTTGAGGCATCAGAGAAAGTCAGTGTAAGCGTGCCTGTTGAAGTTTCGAGATCTGCGGAGTACAGTTGCCTGATGATAGCACCTGCCAGTGGTGACTCACCTATTTGCTTTTGGTTCATCGAGAAAGGCAGGCACAGCGTGTTCCAATAGGTGTCCTTGTAGAGCGTGTGCCCGCTAAGCGTCACATTGGCATATTCGTTTACATGGTTGGTTACCCAGTCCGAGATGGTGGTCTCGTTGCTGGCATTGTTGTTGAGCGTCTCTGTTAGTTTGGTTGTAAAATAGCCCGCAGGAGAGGCCATCGTGCCTGTCACGTAGTTCCCATCATAACCTCGCAGATTGGTAGCGCCGTAAAACATACTTGAACTTGACGCACTCGTGATGTTCCATGCTTTATTACAATAGATGGTGGTTAGATTAGAACAGTTAAATAACATGCTTGCTGCGGTGGATACCATACTGACGTTAAAGGTGCTGACATCCAGGGTCGCAAGACTACTGCAACCGTCGAACATAAAATCCAGGATTTCCACCTGGCTGGTATTGAGGTTAGCCAATCCGTCGACAGACGTCAGCTGGGTAAACTGGTGGAACCATCCATAGCAACTCTTTGGGGTAAAAGTATTGAACGACGCTTGAAACACTACTGTCGTGGCAGCTCTTGCTGGAGAAGTAGCATCAAGATTCCAATCCGGATAAGTAGTTTTTTTCTCACTGGACACAGTATAAACTGCGGTAACGGTTTGTTTGTCATATGTACTACGCACCGTTACCGCCGTTGCACGATAGTCGAAGTACAGCGTTTTGTTACCGTTGCACCAGATAGCCTGTGCTACGTTGTCCGCCCTTGCTCCCTGGAAGGCAGGGAGCAAGGCGACCAACATGAAAAGCAGTTTTTTCATTACCATGTAGTCTCTTGAATCAGACGGACAGAGTAACATACGGTCGTACTATTATTCTTTATGATAGACATGTTACCTGTTTCACTGTCCAGTCTTAGATAGAAATGATCTAAGTAATCGGCCTTTTTAGTCTGGGGATCATATTTGTAAGCCCAGAAACTGGCATTCTTGTCATTATCGTTCTGGGTATTGTTCTCCATCCAACCCACCCATGGGGCATTGAAGCCGATGACACCGCCTACAGCCATCTTCTCAGCCAGTCGCTGGATATTCCTGTTCTTCAGCTCGTCCCACAATTCCTGGAAGACAACGTTGCTGGGAACATTCCAGCCATCGGGCAGGCGCTTCCGATTGTTATCATTAGCCATCAATGTGTGGTTGTAAAAAGACTGATTATCGCTGCTCTTACTGTACACGGTTTTATCCATGGGGAAACTGAAATTCTCACGGGTCCATACGTGGTTGAAGATCTTGACCAAAGGATACTTGTGGGGGTTCTCCTCCTCACCTTTGCTGTTCAGACCCTTCGTCTCCATGAAGAATCCGTTGGCTGTGACGGGGCGCACCTGTCCTGCCTCAATGGTCGCTTTGTCAAGATCATTGTGCAGGAAGCTGCATCCCAGGATGTAAAGCTCTTTTTGGACACCGATGTTCTTCTCACGTGGTATGTTGATGATTGATGGTACGGGAGAGGTCATGCTCCAGCATACGCGACAGGGAGCCATACTGCTATTGCCGATAAAGTAGCCCAGGTTGTACTTAGGCTTGTTGTTCACTACAGGATAGAGAACGATGGAACGCTGGCTGGCGTTGAACTGCGGTATAAACTCCTTACAAGCCTGTGCCACGATATTTCCGTCAATTTCGAGATTCTTGACGAGGGTACCGTTTTTCTCGTCTTCTTTGGTGAAGATGCTGGTAACGTCGCTGATCTTACCCATGGCCCCCACCAGGAAGTTGTTATCGCCCGTCATGTCACGCTCGTAACCACCATCATTGATGTATCTCTTTATCTCGTTTACACGTTTTTCATGACCTGTGACAAGTTCCCAGATGGGGATAACCTGCTCGACTGCCACCACACAGGTGTTCTTGTAATCGTCCTCGGCTAATGTCTCACGCCAGGCCTTGAATTTCTCCTCATCACTTTCCATCAGGCCCAATACAGTCGCCGGCGTACCACCGATGGCAGTGATACGCGTATCGATAGCATTCGAGTTCTCCTCAAACGACTTCATGAATTTATCGTCAACACTGCCAGATGCAGAGACGCCGATACCCGTGTAGCTTACCTTGGCGAAGGCAGTCAGGTCGTATTCGCCTTTCACCTTGCTGATGTCCACCGTATTGGAATAGCGCACACGGCCGCCCAACTTGGCCTGGCAGACGAGATGGGTGCCGTAGTCGCGGACCAGATTGTAGAGTCCTTTCTCGCCCCTATAGGTATCAACCCCACCGAGTAATGCCAGCTTGAAGGCCGGGTTCAGCTGATGTTGGATAAGATTCAAGTCCATCTCCAGCGTTACGCTGGTTAGGGCGACATCGATGATGGTCAGGGCATACTCGTGTTCACTGCTCTTCTTGTATTTTGCATCGAAGGCAGCTCCCACCTCACCCTTGAAGGCGACGGTACCGCCACTGACATGGGCATTGGCAGAGAATTCGTTGGCAAGTTCCGACAGGCTGTGGCCAGTATAGTTTTCCACATGGATGTCGGTGTCGATACCGCTGGTCTTGCGCTTATCCCACTCCTGAATAAAGTCCATATTTAAGATAGGTGCTCTCGAGAGGGCTTTGGAGTGGTCAAGGATAAAGTTATAACCGTAGCCCACGCCGTAGATGCGGTCGCCGTCCTCAAGTGGGTCTGGGCCGTGCATGCGGAACAAGTCATCCCAGTATTCGCATGCCTCTTTCACGATGTCATCAGTATCGACAGAGAACTTGATGTCACCGGAAGTCAGCTGGCCGTCAGCATAAGTCAGCTCAATAGTCTGAGGAAATAACTCTTCTATATTGTTCTTGAAAACAACGGTAACCTTACCATTTCCGCCAAGGGTATAGGTGAAATCACCATCTTCTCCGCCATAGGAACCCACAGGATCAGGCTGATCGCCCATAAAATAGCGCGACCATCTGCCCGTACCGTCATTATTAAAAACATAACGCTCAAAGATGCTGGTGTATTGAAACTCATTATCATTAACATCCTTAGCAGTACCGGTGGCTTCGTATTCTGAATACCACACGTTGACCAGGTCACCCTTTCCCTCCTCATAAGTCGGAGTAGTCGGAGTCAGTGCGGGGTTGTCTTCCTGACTACTGCATGAAGACAATACCATTGCGCTGCAGAACGTCAGGATGGCAGCGAACATCCAAAGATTAAACTTCTTCATAATTCACTCTTTAATACGACAAATAGTTTAGTTCTAAAAAAAAATTCCGGTGCAAAGATACGTGGTCCTTCTCAAATTACCAAATTTATGAGACATTTTTCTTTGTAACTGACTCATTTTCCGAATATTTACTGTAAAATTAACCATTCCGCCCGATTTTCTTGTATCCGTTGTAAATTTTAAAGCACCAGCGTATCCATCAGATACACGATGGCGCAACAGATGGCCGCAACGGGGAATAGCCCCATGCCGCGCCATGCGGCAACGATGCCGGCCATCAGGGCCACGGTGCCCGAGATGGGCGACATCGTTGTTTGTATGATACTCGGGAAGGTCATCACCGCCAGCGTCACGTAAGGCACATAATAGAGGAAACTGCGCAGGAACCGGTTGCTGATCTGCCCCTTGATCAGCAGCATCGGCACCACGCGAATCAGGTTCGTGGTGATGATGCCCAGCAGGATACATACGATGATACTATGCCTGTCCATCAGCGTCCTCCATCTTAATGGGCTTCCACCAGGCCACGACGGCCGATATCACCACCGTCAGCACGATCGTCCGCGTGCCGCTACTCCAATGGCTCACCACTGGCGCCACACTGCAGGCACCACTCAGCACGAAACTCGCCGCCACGGCATAAAGCACATAGCGGTCGTTGCGCGCCGGGGGCATGATGATGGCCAGGAACATGCCGTAGAGCGCCACGCTGAGTGCCGCCACGATGGCAGTAGGCAGCATGCCGCCAGCCACGATGCCCGCCGCACAGCCCGAAGCCCAGAGCAGCGTAGAGATGAGTGCTGCGGAGTAGGTATAGGTGGGCGGACAGTACCGCTTCCGTGCGATGGAGATGCCGAAGATCTCGTCGGTGACACAGCAGGCCATCAGCACGCGGTGCAGCCACGAAGTGCCGGGGGCAATCTTCTGCGACAGCGCCGCACTCATCAGCATATACCGCAGGTTGGTCACCAGGCACATTGCCACAATCTCCACGTAGGCCGCCTGTGCCGCCACGAGCGTGTACACGCCATACTCGCCAGCCGACGCACGGGTAAAGAAACTGCTCACGAATCCGATGGCAGCCGTCAGTCCCGCCTGCTTGGCAATAATCCCCAGCGAGAAAGCCACGGCGAAATACCCCATGGCGATGGGTATCCCGTCTCTCAGCCCTTGAATAATATCATTCCGTCGTGCCATTGTCTTGTCAATTCAGCCTGCAAAATTACGAAGAAAAACTGACACAACCGCCTAAACAGCAAAAAATCCCGTTATCAATGATAAGATAGAGCAGGTTATGCACTGTGAGCGGCTCTCTCTCAATCCCACCCGGGGTGGTCTGAACGTGGCTAACCCCGCCACTTTACTTTGTAAACCCTGCCTGTTTACTCCGTTACCGATGCCTCCTAACCTTATAAAGGATAGGACTTTATATACATAACTCCCTATTCCTTACTCCCTTATCAGGCATTCTTTACTCCCTTAACTGCCGTCCTTTATTCTGCGCTTAGAGTATTCTCTTCCCCTCCTGAGTTCTTGGCAGAGCCAAGCGGCAAAGCCGAGCGAGGAGGGGAGCCCGTCAGGGCGGGGTGGTCTGAAGAGTCTCTATCAATCCTCATGTGATCTGAAGAGTCGCTATCAATTCTCACATGTCGGGGATTGTGTCTCTTGTGCAAATGCAATTTGTGCAATTGCTAAATTCAACCCGCGTACTCACATTTTCTGAAAAGACAACAATCTGGTTGCAAGTTGCAAAGTTGCAATTGCTATTTTCAAAGATCCAAATAGACAAAGTCTTTTATATTTATTTATATTATATATTATATTATAATATAATATATAATATAAATAAATTAATGCAGCCCAATACTACTATTTTGATTTTCCATTTGCAACTTTGCAACTTGCAACTGCAATTGCACAATTGCACAATTGCACAAACAAGTTGTGAACATAGAAATCGTCCCTGTCAGAATATCTGGCGGGGACGATTGGATCTAATACGAGGCGGTGCAGGGAATGCCGGCGGCGATGACACGGTCGCGGATGGCATCGAGTTGCTCGTGGGTCGCCTTGAGGAGACCCTGGGTAGGCGTCTCGCGGTCGATGGTGTAGATCATCACCTGCTGGGGAGCGATGGCCTTGACGACCTCGAGCCAGGGGGTGACATAGTCATCGCTGGTGTTGTCAATGCTGGTGACGCCCTCTGGAGCGGCGAGGTCACCACGCATGAACATGGTCTGGATGATGATGTGCCCGTGGAAGTCCTTCATGTGACTGATGATGGCGTTGACATCGTAGGCGCCTGTGGGACAGTCAACCTTGTTGATATAGTCAGGGTCGATGGTGTCGAGTTTCAGGATGTTGTTGTCCACCAGCATCAGGGCATCGCGCACGGCCAGGCGGTGGATCATCGTGGCGTTGCTCAACACGGAGACTTTCGCCCGAGGACAGTACTGGTTGCGCAGACGGATGGTGTCGGCGATGATCTCCGGGAAATGGGGATGGCAGGTGGGCTCTCCGTTGCCTGCAAAGGTGAGCACGTCGGGTAACTGGCCCTCGGCGGCCATCTGCTGCAACTTCTCTTCCAACTTGACAGCCACTTCTTCGCGGGTGGGGCGGGGGAGCGACGGACGGTGGTCCTGGTTGAGGCCGCACTCGCAGTAGATGCAGTTGAAGGTGCACATCTTGCCATCGGCAGGCATCAGGTTGATGCCCAGTGAGATGCCCAGTCGGCGGCTGTGAACGGGGCCGAAGATGGGCGACGGATAAATAATTGTACTCATACGGGGTGCAAAGTTAATAAAGATTTGCGATTTACGATTTGCGATTTATGATTTTTTGCATGGCGGTAGCAAATTTTTCACTCTTCGCTATCCACTTTTCACTTTTTTGTTGTACCTTTGCAGCCGAATTCAAAAGATTACGTACGTAAACCTGCATGAAAAGACGTAAAGAGAAGACTGGCCGCCGACAGGGCGTGCAGTTGATGACCTTGTGTATCAGTACATCGATGGTGCTGGTGTTGCTGGGTCTTGTCGTATTTTCTGTACAGACCTCCCGTAACCTGTCGCACTGGGTGAAGGAGAACCTGACGGTGACGATTGTGCTTAACGATGAAGTCAGTGTGGGTGATGCCAAACGCTTTCAGCAAGACCTTGTCCGTCGGCCGTTCTCAAAGGATGTCTTGTACATCAGCCGTGAACAGGCCTTGAAGGAACAGACGGATGCCATGGGGTCTGATCCCTCAGAGTTTCTGGGCATGAACCCGTTCCCCGCCACGCTTGAACTGCAACTGCACTCTGACTATGCCAATGCCGACTCATTGGCATGGATCAGCGACGAGTTGCGGAAGAATCCGGAGGTGACGGATGTGGCCTATCAGGTGGACCTGATGGACAGTGTGAACCGCAACCTCGCGAAGTTGAACATCCTGCTGCTGGTGTTGGCCGTGCTGTTGACGTTCATCTCGTTCTCCCTCATCAATAATACGGTGAGGCTGAGCGTCTATTCGAGGCGATTCCTCATCCACACGATGAAACTGGTGGGTGCCTCTTGGGGCTTTATCCGCCGGCCTTTCATGCGGCAGGGTGCCCTCGTGGGCGTTATCGCAGCCCTGATTGCCATCATCGTGCTGGGCGGAGGCATCTATGCCCTGTACTACTACGAGCCGAACATCCTGGCCATCATCACTTGGCGGGAATTGGTGATAACGGCCTTGGCCGTACTGGTGTTTGGCCTGGTTATTACGCTGACGTGTTCATATATCTCCGTGAACCGTTTCCTCCGTATGCCCGCCGGCGAACTCTATAAAATATAGGGTGAAATAAATTGTAATTCCGTAAATCATAAATAAATAGATGGACAAGAGAAATTTTGCATTTGACAAGACAAACTTCATCCTGATGGCCATAGGTATGGCAGTGGTGGTCATCGGATTCCTGCTGATGGTGGGACCTGCCTCTACGGATACGGTCTATGAGCCCGATATCTTCAGCGCCCGTCGTGTCAAGGTGGCCCCGGTGATATGCCTCCTGGGCTTTGTGTCAATGATTTATGCGGTGATCCGCAAGCCTAAATCGTAAATCGCAAATCTGTAAATCGTAACTCATAAGATGGATTGGATTCAGACCGTCATCATTGCCATCGTTGAGGGACTGACGGAGTTCCTGCCTGTGTCCTCAACGGGTCACATGATTATCACCCAGAATCTTCTGGGGGTTCCACAGGGCGATGCCTTCGTGCACGCCTTTACTTTTATCATCCAGTTCGGTGCCATCCTCTCGGTGGTGTGCCTTTACTGGAAGCGTTTCTTTCGGTTTGATAACTCACCGGCCCCCGAAGGCAGTTCGATGCTGCAGAAACTGAAGCACCGCTTCTATTTCTACTGGCTGCTCATCGTGGGTGTCATTCCCGCCGTGGTCATCGGTTTGCTGGCGAAGAAGTCGGGACTGCTCGACTGGTTGCTCGACAGTGTGCTTGTGGTGGCTGTCATGCTTGTGGTAGGAGGTGTCTTCATGCTCTACTGCGACCGTCTGTTCAATAAGGGCACAGAGGCTAATCAGGTAAATGAGAAGCGGGCCTTCCGCATCGGCCTCTACCAGTGTATCTCTGTCATTCCTGGAGTGTCGCGCTCGATGGCGACCATCGTAGGGGGTATGACACAGGGCCTGACCCGCCAGCGTGCCGCCGAGTTCTCGTTCTTCCTGGCTGTGCCGACGATGGCGGGTGCCACGCTGCTCGACCTGCTTGACCTCTTGAAGGAAGATGCCTCTTGGGCAACACCGCATAACATCACCATGCTGGTTTTGGGGTGTGTGGTGGCCTTTGTGGTGGCACTGCTGGCCATGAAGTGGTTTGTGGCCTTCCTTTCCAAATACGGCTTCAAGGCCTTTGGTATCTATCGCATCGTCGTGGGTGGCATCATTCTCGTGCTGTTGCTTACCGGACATTCCTTAACAATGGTCGATTAAATGAATTTCAACGAGGGCGCCTTTATCTATATCAACAAACCCTATCGCATGACAAGTTTCGGGGCTTTGGCACATATCCGCTATGTCGTGTCTAAACGGCTCCATGTGAAAAGGGTGAAGATGGGGCATGCCGGCACCCTCGACCCGCTGGCCACTGGTGTGCTGATCCTCTGTACGGGGAAAGCCACCAAGCAGATAGAGTCGTTGCAACTCCATACGAAGGAGTATACGGCTACCTTGCAGTTAGGTGCCACCACGGCCAGTTATGACATGGAGCATGAGGTGGACAGCACCTATCCGACGGAGCATATCACGCGTGAACTGATTCTGGATACCCTGCCACGTTTCGTGGGCGATATCATGCAGGTGCCACCAGCCTTTTCGGCTTGTATGGTGGCTGGTGACCGTGCCTACGAACTTGCCCGTAAGGGGCAGGAGGTGGCTCTTGCTGCGAAACCTGTGCGTATCGATGAGATTGAACTCACGGCTTTTGACCCCTCGTCGATGCAGATGTCTATCCGCGTGGTCTGTGGCAAAGGTACTTATATCCGTTCACTGGCCCGTGACATCGGCGAGGCTCTGGGGAGTGGCGCTTACCTGACAGCCCTCTGCCGCACCCGTGTCGGTGACGTCCGTATCGAGGACTGCCTCACCTTTGATGAGTTCCCTCAGTGGCTTGACGCCCAAGACATAGAAGTAAATGGTAAATCGTAAATTCGTAAATCGTAAATAACATAATGAAGTTATCACAGTTTAAGTTTAAACTCCCTGAGGAGTTGGTGGCCTTGGAGCCAACCTTCCATCGTGACGAGTGTCGGCTGATGGTGCTCCACCGAAAGAGTGGCAAGATCGAGATGACGAAGCAGGATGAGGACGGTAATGACCTGAAAGACGAAGAAGGCAATCCTGTCTATCTCGATTTCCGTAATATCCTCGACTACTTTGATGAGGACGACACTTTCATCTTCAACGACACGAAGGTGTTCCCTGCCCGTCTGTATGGTACGAAGGAGAAGACCGATGCCAAGATAGAGGTGTTCTTGCTGCGCGAACTGAACCGCGACCTCCGCTTATGGGATGTGCTTGTGGAACCTGCCCGAAAGATCCGTATCGGCAACAAACTCTTCTTTGAGGATGATGGACCGATGGTGGCAGAGGTCATCGACAATACGACGAGCCGTGGGCGTACGCTGAGATTCCTCTATGACTGTCCGCACGACGAGTTCAAGCAGGAACTCTTCGCTCTGGGAGAGGCCCCGCTTCCCCGTTATATCGTCGACCATCGGCCTGCCGTGCCTGAGGACATGGAAAGGTTCCAGACCATCTATGCCAAGAATGAGGGCGCTGTCACCGCTCCTGCTACGGGTCTGCACTTCAGCCGTGAGTTGTTGAAACGTATGGAGATCCGAGGCATTAACTTCGCCTATATCACCCTGCACTGCGGACTTGGCAATTTCGACTCTATCGAGGTCGAGGATCTGACGAAGCATAAGATGTCATCAGAACAGATGTTCGTCGATAAGGAGGCCTGCGACGTCGTGAACCGTACTAAGTTGGCTGGTCGTCGGGTCTGTTCGGTCGGTGTGAGCACGGCCCGTGCAACGGAAAGTGCTGTCGGTACCGACGGGCTGCTGAAGGAGTTTGAGGGTTGGACCAATAAGTTTATCTTCCCTCCCTACGAGTTCGGTATGTCTAATGCCCTCGTGGCCAATTTCTACCATCCGGAGTCACCGATGATGATGATCCAAGCCTCGTTCGGCGGCTACGACAATGTGTATGAGTGCTACACGAATGCCGTGAAGCATGGGTATAAGTTCGGATGCTTCGGCGATGCATTGCTCATTGTGGATGATTAAGTTTACAGAAAAAATAAGCGTATGGCTCATGAGGTATACTTGGGACTGGGGTCTAACCAGGGTGACAGGGCGGCGAATCTGGCCCGTGCCATAGAACTGATTGGCGAGCGGGTAGGCGAGGTGGTACGTCAGTCTACGCTCATCGAGACAGAACCCTGGGGCTTCGAGTCTGAGCATCGTTTCCTCAATGGCGTGATTCTCTGTGAGACGACCCTCACCCCCCGCCAACTTCTCAAGACAACCCAACAGATTGAGCGAGACCTCGGACGCCGGAAAAAGACATCCTCAGATTATGTCCCTCACCATTCGCCTCCCGTCACTCACCATTACGCTGACCGCCCCATCGATATCGACATACTGCTCTACGACGACTTGACTATTGATGAACCAGACTTGAAAATCCCTCATCCGCTGATGAACGAGCGTGATTTCGTCATGAATCCCCTCGCTGAGATACAACAAAACGATAACTAATTAAAAACAAATCATGAACAAAAAACTAATCTGCTTGACTGCCGCAGCATTTATTGTCGTGCTGGGAGTCTGTGCCCAGGGTAGTGACTGCTGCAAGGGCAACCCCTACAAGAAGTACACGGAGAACCTGCCGTTTGAGATGGCTGAGATAAAGGCTCCGGAAATTCCAGAAACCAAGGTCTGCCTGAAGGACTTCGGTGCAGACCCAACAGGCAACCGCCTCTGTACGGAGGCCTTTGCCCAGGCCGTTGATGCGCTGACGGCGAAAGGTGGGGGACACCTCATCGTACCTGCTGGCGTGTGGTTTACGGGTCCTGTTGTACTGAAGAGCAACATCGACCTTCATCTTGAGATGGGAGCCGTCATCCGTTTTGCGGCCGACGAGAACCTTTATCCGATCATCAAGACCTCGTTTGAAGGACTTGATACCCGTCGCTGCCAGTCGCCTCTGTCGGCAGTAGGTGCCACGAATATCTCTATTACCGGAGAAGGCGTCATCGACGGTAACGGGCAATATTGGCGACCGGTCAAACGGGCGAAGGTGTCGGAAGGCATGTGGAAGGACATTGTCCAAAGACCTGGTGGCGTTCAACTGCGCGATGACTATTGGGTACCCTCCGAGAGTTATGCCAAAGGTGAAAAGGGGGCCGACCTTAACGTGCCTACAGCCAAGACCGACGAGGAATGGGAGGCTATCCATCGCTTCCTCCGTCCGGTCATGGTCAGTCTTGTCAGTTGCAAGAACGTCCTGCTGCAGGGTGTCATCTTCCAGAACTCTCCTGCCTGGAACATCCATCCGCTGATGTGTGAGAATATTATTATAGATAATGTACTCGCGCGTAATCCATCTTATGCTCAGAATGGGGATGCCCTCGATCTGGAGTCGTGTAAGAACGCTCTCATCGTCAATTCCCGTTTCGATGCCGGCGATGATGGCATCTGTATCAAGAGTGGTAAGGATGCCGACGGCCGACGCCGTGGCAGACCCTGTGAGAATGTGGTGGTCGACGGATGTACGGTCTTTGCTGGTCATGGTGGCTTCGTGGTCGGGTCAGAGATGAGCGGTGGTGTGCGCAACTTCAAGGTCAGCAACTGCCAGTTCCTTGGTACTGACGTGGGTTTGCGATTCAAGTCGACCCGTGGCCGTGGCGGCGTCGTGGAGAATATCTATATCTCCGACATCTCGATGATGGACATCATCACCGATGCAATCACATTTAATATGTATTATGGTGGAAAGAGTGTCTCAGAGATGAGGGCTGCTGGCATTGTTCCCGACAATAAGACCAAGGTTCCTGTTGATGAGAAGACCCCCGTATTCCGTAATATCTTTATCGAGAATGTCGTCTGCAACGGTGCCGGCCGTGCGATGGAGTTTAACGGACTGCCCGAAATGCCTATGGACAATATCCGGCTGAAGAACATCACCATCCGCGCCAAAGAGGATGCCGTGTTCCAGAATGTGACGGAGAATGTGTCAAAGGAGAATGTGAAAATAATAAAGGTCTGCGATTAGCAGACCTTTATTGTGTTTGTGCTTACTTACGAAGACCGAGGGCCTTGATGATAGCACGATAGCGGTTGATGTCCTTGTTGTAGAGGTACTTCAGCAACTTACGGCGCTGACCTACGAGCATGGTCAGAGAACGAGCCGTGTTGTGGTCCTTGTGGTTCTTCTTCAGGTGCTCTGTCAGGTGAGAGATGCGATAACTGAAGAGGGCAATCTGTGCCTCTGCAGAACCGGTGTCCTGAGCGTTCTTGCCATACTGACTGAAGATCTCTTCTTTCTTGGCTTTGTCTAAATACATAATTTTAAAGTTGTGATTAATGTTGTTTGCAAATACATCTTTCTGACGCATTTCTGGCCTAATCACCAGCCGGTTTACGTCGTCGGATGCTCCGGATTTTCCGAAATGCGGGCGCAAAGGTACAACTTTTTCCCCAATCCTACAAATATTTCGAAGAAAAGTTGTACCTTTGCAGCCACTTTTTGAAGTTTATAGTTTAAAGTTTATAGTTTATAGACGATGCAGGATATCAGAAATATCGCAATTATTGCGCATGTAGACCATGGTAAGACAACCTTGGTCGATAAGATGATGCTGGCTGGAAATCTCTTCCGTGAGGGACAGAATCTCAGCAATCAGGTGCTCGATGCTAACGATCTTGAACGAGAGCGTGGCATCACCATTCTCTCCAAGAACGTGAGTATTAATTGGAAAGGAGTTAAAATCAATATCATAGATACGCCGGGACACTCCGATTTCGGAGGCGAGGTAGAGCGTGTGCTGAATATGGCCGATGGCTGTCTGTTGCTTGTAGACGCCTTCGAGGGTCCGATGCCCCAGACACGGTTCGTACTTCAGAAGGCTCTTCAGATAGGCCTCAAACCTATCGTCGTGGTGAACAAGGTGGACAAGCCCAACTGCCGCCCAGAGGAGGTCTATGAGATGGTGTTCGACCTGATGTTCTCGCTCAATGCCACAGAGGATCAGTTGGATTTCCCCGTGGTGTATGGCTCGGCCAAGAACGGCTGGATGGGTGAGGATTGGAAGACACCTACAGATAATATCACCTATCTGCTTGATAAGATCGTGGAGGTCATCCCCGCTCCGCAGCAGATAGAGGGTACGCCGCAGATGCTCATCACCTCGCTCGACTACTCGAGTTATCAGGGCCGTATCGCCGTGGGCCGTGTGCATCGCGGTCAGTTGAAGGACGGCATGCAGGTGACCATTGCCCATCGCGACGGTAGGATGGAGAAGACAAAGATCAAGGAACTGCATACGTTTGAGGGCATGGGCCATGTGCGCACCGACAGTGTGGATTGTGGTGATATCTGTGCTGTCATCGGACTGGAGAAGTTTGAGATCGGCGATACGCTCTGCGACCTTGAGAATCCAGAGCCGCTGGCACCGATTGCTATCGACGAACCGACGATGTCGATGCTGTTTACTATCAACGACTCACCGTTCTTCGGCAAGGAAGGCAAGTTTGTGACATCGCGTCATATCAACGATCGTCTGGAAAAGGAACTGGAGAAGAACCTCGCCTTGCGTGTCGAGCCATTCGAGGATTCTACGGATAAGTGGGTCGTCTCAGGACGTGGCGTGCTCCACCTTTCTGTCCTTGTCGAGACCATGCGTCGTGAGGGCTATGAACTGCAGGTAGGACAGCCACAGGTGATCTATAAGGAAATCGACGGCAAGAAGTGCGAGCCTATCGAGGAACTGACCATCAACGTGCCGGAGGAATTCTCGTCGAAGATGATTGATATGGTGACACGCCGTAAAGGTGAGATGACCTCGATGGACAATCAGGGGGAGCGTGTGAATATCGAGTTCGATATTCCATCTCGTGGTATTATCGGTCTGCGCACTAACGTATTGACAGCTTCTCAGGGCGAGGCTATCATGGCTCATCGCTTTAAGGAGTATCAACCTTATAAGGGAGAGATAGAGCGTCGTGTCAATGGTTCGATGATTTCTATGGACACGGGTAACGCCTTTGCCTATGCCATTGACAAACTGCAGGATCGTGGAAAGTTCTTTATCGATCCAGGCGAAGATGTCTATGCCGGACAGGTGGTAGGTGAGCATGTTCACGACAATGATCTTGTGGTGAATGTCTGCAAGGCCAAGCAGTTGACCAATGTGCGTGCGTCGGGTACCGACGAGAAGGCGCGCATCATCCCGAAGACGGTGATGAGTCTGGAGGAGTGTCTGGAGTATATCAAGCAGGACGAACTCGTGGAGGTGACGCCCAAGTCGATGCGTATGCGAAAGACCATCCTCGACCACGATCAGCGTAAGAAAGCCGCGATTAAGAAGGATTGAAGATTGAAATCATAAAACTTAATGCTTAAATCTTAAAGTTTAAAGGAAGATGAAGAGGCTGGGTTATATCGTGATGATGTTGATGTCGGTGTCGATGACGGCACTGGCCGATATCGGAACGATATACGATAAAGCCGACAGCCTCTACAATCAACAACAATACGACGAAGCCCAGAAACTGGCCCTCGAAGCCCTCTCGCTGTGTAAGGACTCGACGGATGTGGCCGATTGTACCAGTCTGCTGGCACTGATCCACGTGAGGAAGGGCGAGTTTGGCGAGGCCGTGAGATACGCCAAGCGCTGCAATGCCATCGACGTGGCCTCGGGCGATCCCGATGCCATCTCGTCGTCGCTCAACACCCTTGCCGGCATCTACATGTCGATGCGCCAGCCTGGGGAGGCAGAGAAATATATCCTGAAAGCCATCGGTTATGCCCAGAAGGCCGACAACCCCCAGCGACTGGCTGTGCTACACGGTATGGCCTCGGAGGTGTATCACCACCTGAAGCAGGAGGAGCAGGCCCTCGACTATGCCACGAAGGCCTACGAGATGGAGAAGCAGTTGGGGCGAAGCGACAAGATGGCCATCCGACAGGCGGAGCGCGCTGCAGCACTGATCGACCTGAAACGCTTCGACGAGGCCCGACAGGCGTTGGAAGAGGCTATCCCCGGACTCAGGGAGAGCGGTAACCTGCACTCGCTCGGCATCGCCTGTAACCAGATGGGGTCGATGATGCACAAGCAGGAGAACGACTCTGCCGCCGTGCGCTATTTCAGTGAGGCTCTGGCTATCTTTACCCTACAGCACGACCTCTTCAACGAGGCCACCTCGCGCAAGGGGCTCTATCAGGCCCTTCGTGACACCGACCCCGCACTGGCCATGCAGCACAACGACCGCTATAACGAATTGCGCGACTCGCTCTACGATGAGAAGACGGGCGAACTGCTCTCGAAGTATGCCGCTGAATACGGTGTGGGTGAGCTGCAGGCCGAGAACGACGAGATGCAGAAGGCTCACCAACGTTCGCTGATGGTGGGAGCCGGCATCGTGGTGGTCCTGCTGATAGCCGGATTCGTGCTCTACCAGTGGATGCGCCGCAGGGAGCAGAAGCATACCGAACAACTGATTCGCCAGATACAGGAACTCTCAGCTGCCCTGGAGGCTGGGGAAGGGGTGCAGACGGCTCCCGTAGAGACCGAGGAGGCTCCCGAGGCAGAGCCTGAGGAAGAAACGGAGGACCACCTGTTCCTGATGCGCGTGGTGAAAGCCGTGAACGACGGTCTGCCCACAGGCCGCTATGGTGTGGACGATATCGCCTCGGAACTGAATATGGGTACGCAGACCTTCCGCCGTCGCCTGATGAAGGTGACCGGCGACTCGCCCAAGGCCTTTATCTCTGCCATCCAGATGGAGCGCGCCGCCAAGTTGCTCACCATGTCGCCCGATATGCCGGTATCGCAGGTGGCCATGCGTTGCGGCTATGAAGAGACCACCAGTTTTACACGAGCCTTCCGCAAGGCTTACGGCGTACCGCCTTCGCAATATAAAGGATAGAAAAACACCTGAAAAAAGCCCCATTTCTGCATTTTGTAACAAAATGTATGGTTACTCTTTGCTTTTTGGAAGAAAATGTTCACTACACTAAGCCCGTTTTGTCGTAACTTTGCACCCAGAAATGGAAAAGACCGAGCGACAGAAACGAGCCATGGCTTTCGCCTCTGAGTATTTGGAGTTGCTGATGGGCCATGAGGCTGACCAGGAAAAACTGGTGAGGCGCATGGTCGATGAGCGTATCGCTGAACTCCAGCCTATGATGGAGGAACTCGTTGAGAAGCGCATCGCTCAGAAATTAAAGCAGAACGAGAATCGAAAATAACCATTAATTATTAACATTTAATCTTTAGAACAATGAAGCGTATGAGTAACATGACGAAACTGGCGATGGCGGTAGCCATGCTGTTTGCAGTGAACATGAATGCCAATGCACAGTTAGGCGGGTTGTTGAACAAGGC
>ONPM01000011.1 GCA_900319715.1 uncultured Prevotella sp. | reverse complement strand
GGCCGTGCTCGACGAACTGGGCGGTGCGATGAAGCACTACTTCGAACTGGGCCAGAAGGTGAAACTCGAGGGCATCGGCATCTTCAAGGTCGGCTTCTCCTCGATCGGCACCACGGAGAAGGAAGACTGCGGTGCCCAGAACATCACCGTGAGGCGCGTGCTGTTCCAGCCCGAAACCGAGCGCGTCGTGGTCGGCCAGAAGGTGAACAAGCAGGGTAAGATCACGCAGAAGTACGTCATCGCCAAGACCCTGGTCAAGGACGTGGTCTTCGAGGAGACCTACGACACCTCGCTCAAGCCCGAGACCTCTTCAGGCTCCGACGCCGGCGGCGAAGGTGGCAACGGGTAACTTTTAGCAGGGCTTCGGCCCTGCTTACCCTCTTGTCCTTTTCTCTGGCGCAGAGAAAAGAACTAAAAGAGACTTTATTCTCTTACTTTCTCTGGCGCAGAGAAAGAAGCAAAGAGACATCCACCCCCACCGAGCCGCCCCCTATATGGGGCGGGCGTAACTGCCTCCGGGGTCAAGCCGCCCTGCGTCAGGGTTTTTGTATGGCTCGCAAAGCCTGTGCCCTTCGGGCGAGCCATGGTCTTTTTACACCTCTCCCCCAGCCCCTCCCCTGGAAGGGAAGGGGTGGCTGCGCACGAGATGGCGAGATGACTTATGGATAATATCTGCGAAGACATCATTGCCACGACTGAAATGCCTAACATGTAATCGTCCAGGATTAATCTTCTTCGCTCGGTTGAGCCCCTTTCCAAGGGGCGGCGTAAGCAGGGATGTAGACAATCATGGCGAACCCGTAGGGCGAAAGCCTGAGAGCCATACCAAACCTCTGACGTAGGGCGGTTTGCCCCCGGAGTCAGTTACATCCTTCCCATATAGGGGAAGGCTTGGTTAGGGTGGATGTCTCTTTGTTTCTTTCTCTGCGCCAGAGAAAGTAAGAATAACCAGCAGGGCTTGAAAGAACATTTTTAACTTTTAAAATTTCAATTATATGAAACGAGAAACGATTAATAAAATTGCAAATTTTGTCCTGACGGTCATTACCGCCTTCGTGTCAACCTTCCTCATGCAGTCCTGCATGGAGTAACTGTAAACCGTATCATAGCACTTCCCCAGTCCGTCGTGAGACGCACTGGGGATTTCCTGTATAAGTACTGGGGGGTGCAATATGAGTTACTGTGCCTTTTTCAGGGCATAGAACTATAAAAATATTTAAATATGATTCAACTCACGCAAAATTATTTGCACGAGTTGCTGTTGTTTTGTACCTTTGTGGCGGGTTTAAGCGCTACTGGCGCAAAATTATTTGCATGAGTTATGATTATAGACAGCCTTATCATCGAGGGATTTACTAACATTAATCACATCCGTTTGGACGTTGGAGAGATAAACGCCCTCATCGCCCCAAACGGTTATGGCAAGAGTAACGTTCTCAGTGCCATTAGTTTTGGCTTGACACTTTTGAAAGCCTCTGACGAAACTAGAAGTCAAATGTTATCAAGCCGCTTCCTCCCCATCAATGTTTCGATGCAGGGCAAGAACTTCCATTTTGAGATTCATAGCCACATTGAGAGGAATGGACGAATAGAAATGGTGCAATATGGTTATGAATGTAAATGGGCAGAGGGAGTAATCCCTGGTTATGTTCTTTCTGAATGGTTCAAGATAAAAGGAACCGAAGAACAAAGGTTCCGCCAACTCGTCAATCGCAGGAATGGCTACAGCTGTCTGATTGTTCCGTCTGCCACAGCTCGATGCAATAAGTCATTCGCAGTTACCCCAAAACAGATAGCACTTACCATGATAGCAAGTGGCAACCTATTTCTGTCAGACCTGGCCAAACAAATATGTAACATTGGCATTCCTAATTTGCAATCTTTAGACAATCCGGAAACCTACTTTTCTGTGGAAGGCGGTCAAGGAATCTCTCTGCTTAACGGTATGACTTTAAGTGAATACATCTATAGGATGAAGGAAACGGATGCTGATAGTTTCAGCATCCTGTCAGATGGTATTAAGCAACTGATTTCTGGAGTCATATCATTTGAGCCTAATGAAATCACATTGGGTGACGGACGCAGCAAGATCTATGATATAAGAGTGCAGGAGGAGTTTAATTCTATGCCTACGAGTATTCGGTTATTGTCAAGCGGTAGTAAGCGTATGATTTTCTTATTCACATTGTGTATGGCTGCTCAGAAGCAAGACATACCAATGATTATGGTCGAGGAGCCAGAAAACTCCGTCCATCCAAAGCTGATGGAGAATCTTCTTCTTACCTTACAAGCATACGCATCAAATACCAAAATTCTGATGACAAGCCACTCACCCTATCTGATGCGGTATATGCAGCCAGAGCAAATGTATTTCGGAATTCCCAAGCATGACGGACTTGCACATTTTGCGAAAGTTAATCCATCAAAACTGAAATATCTGTATAAATATGCCGGTGACATGGAACTGACCTTTGGCGAGTTCATGTTTGACTTCATGCTTGACATGGAGAATGACAGCGAGAAACTGGCATCTTTCTTCAAATAAAACAAGGCGATGGCGAAAAAGAAATTGATGAACCCTTCGCATGTGTTGATATTTGTAGAAGGAGATACCGATGAGGTTTTCTTCAAAGCCCTCATTGATTATTACACATCTGCCAGTAGCGGTAAATTGTTGCCGTATGATGTGTGTAACCTAAAAGGTGTGACAAGATACTCTAGCAAGCTGCTAGCAAAATTGAAGAACGAATACTTACCCACAGCCTTGAATGACGGTTACAAGATCAAGACAGTCTGTTGCTCATACGACACAGATGTTTTCGAGGTCAAGCAACCACAAATAGTCAAGTGGAATGACATTTGCAAAAGTGTTAAGCGTTTGGGTATTGATGATTTTATCTGCATTGGTGTCAAGAGTTCCATTGAAGATTGGATTCTTGATGATTTGCAAGGTATCTGTAGTTTTCTTCGTTTGAAACAGGTTCCTTCGTCGTTAAAGGGAATGAATGGTTATCAGAGGATGCTAGATTTATATAAAAGGGCTCGTAGAACCTACAAGAAGGGATATGAGACAAACGAACTCATCAAAGCCCTTGATATGAGTGCCATCCGTAATAAACGGAAAGATGTACTTGCGCCACTTGAAGAAGCGTTGGGCATTGTCATGCTATAACAAATCTCTGAGCATCATATGGCTTTAGGCACACAGAGTGTCTCTTGTAACTCTTCAAGACAAAGGGCTTGTTCAGGCTATAATAGCGCTCACCTTGAGCCCTCAAACGAAAATGACTCTTTTATTCAAATGCAAAACAGCCCGAACGCCTCGTTTGAGGTCGTTCGGGCTGTATCTCCGCCGGAACCCCTGTGAAAGGGGGAAATCTGCGAGGCGGCTCCCATCCCGGAAGTCCATCCTCAAACCTCTTTGTGACTTATCTAACCTTTGTGCTAAACGACAATCCGGCGGATCTCGTCGATAGCACTCTTACCACGTTCCACTGCTGCAAGGATATCGAAGACCTTATCGCTCCAGCCTGCGATGCAAAACACATCGTCACGCTTCATGCTGATGGGGCTTTGCCCGTAGCCAGCCAAGTCGAAGATGTAAAGGCGCGCATGTGGCGCTACTTCGCGCTTGTAGCGGTCCCAGTATTCTGCAAGATGAGCATCATTGCCTAGTCCATCACTATTCCACAGCTGGCAGTCGGTAAACAGCATCACCTTGTCCATCTCACGATGTTCCTGGATGAGCCACTCGATGACTTTATAGCCATTGGTGGCATAGCCCACTTCGCCTTCACGCGATATCATATCCACGGTGCTTTGAAGGATGCTTACCGACGACATGTCGACAGCCTTCCAAACAGAGCCGAACATGCCCGTCACCACATTCTTGCAGCGATGCCGCATCAGCATAGAGAGCAACAGACCGATGTGATAGCACATGACGGAACTGTTTCTGCTGACACGCGCTCTCATGGACCCCGATGTGTCGCTTGCCAACAACACCCTTGTGTTCTCATCGAAGCCTGGGATGTTTTCAGCGGAGTGACAGACTGCAGCCTCAAGCGAATGGAGAACTTCCTCGTCCTTCCCCTGCGTGTTTCGAAGTGACAAGAGGTAGTTTTCCTGACTTTCAAGGAACTTCATATCCTTCTCGGATGGATGCTCGCAATACTTCCACTTCTTGGTGCGATAGCTGGAATGCATCTTGCTCGGACGGAAGCCCAATTTCATGAAGGCATCTGTCAGGTTATAGATGCACCTGTCATCTTGAGGATAGAACCTTTTGACGACGCGGACCGATTTGGGGAAATAACCTTGCCTCATCTTTTCCACGACTTTCTGAACCTTACAGACCTTTATATGGAGGCTGCTTAGTTTATTGCCAAGTGTGTGGGAAGTGAACGGGTTTACGTTCTTACTTTCGGTGAGTTCAAGGAATGCCGACAGGAATCGGAAGGGCAACTGCTTGCTCTTTCGGACTGCCTCTGGGTTGGAAATGTAGTCGCAGACCATCTGCATGGTCTCCTCATCCATTCCAAGCCCCAGCATGTTCCTGAGATTCCGCAGGGTGGCCATGTAGCCTATGCGACGGCTTTGTACAAGCTTACGCCAGACTTCACGCTTGGCTTCCTCCTTCTCTTCCTTAGAGTCGAAGAGGCGCTGGCCTACAGCTGACAACTCGGTCTCCCAAGTGACGGGCGTTTCCAGCGTATCGCTCTTTATCTTTCGGAAGATGTCGGCCTGACGGTCGTCCTTCGGTTTCGGGTGTACCAGTGCCAGTGCATCGCGCAGGGTGACCTTGCGGTTCTTGCGGTTGTACTTGGCGAACTGATACTCGTCGAACTTGTTGAACGCCTCTGCCAGACCCTTGCGCAGTTGACAGCTCAGACCTGAGAGGTCTTTCTTGCCTGTGCGCCAGAGGTAGCACATGAGCAGTTCGGTGATTTCATCAGCACGCTGAATCGTTCTGCCGACAGCCTTGCTCACAAGCGAATCGCCCTGATGGCAATTGGCCAGCTCTACCAACAGCAGAAGCGGAACACTGCGCAGATGCATCTCCTCACGGGTGTAGACGGCCAGCTGAGCTACAAATTCAGGCTCGACCTTTCGCACCAGATCGGCGATGCGACGTACGCGTTCCTCTCCACCCTCGTAGAACTTGTCTTCCACACCCATCGTAGTGACGACGGTGGTGTAGAGTTCCCATTCAGGCGTCATGCGCCATGCCAGTGCACCTTCGTGGTTGGTGGTCAGATAGTCACAACGAAGCTGTTCGTTGTAACTCATACGCTATATATGTATCAATAAGTAAAAAGAACGCTTGAAAAAAGCAGAGGGCGGTGAAAAGTCCCTTTTGGGAATGTGGAGAGCATTATTTTTTGAGTAACAAAATCGGTCAGGTAACCGATTGGAGATACACTCTGCCTCACTTGTAAAGCGGTCAGATCGAAGTATCTCTCCAGATAGCGTCAACCGCCCTTGCTTTTGTTTTCTGTTCTAAATATATTAAATAGTTTGTAAACTTTCGATGTATTTATACCTATAGATGTAAATTTTTCCAGATGATGCCGCATTTCTTATGCGGCCATCTTGAGGTGAGGACCCGCCTCTTCGCGAATGATAGCGAAGAGACGTTTCATCTGCTGCTCGTTGAGACGATGCTTGCGCGCAAAATCCAAGGTGGAGTGACCCTTTTGGAGCATCTCGTGGAGATCGCCAAGTAGAGGACCAAGCCCATACTGGCGCTCATCGAGACGACGCATGAGTTCCTTGAGCATATCGCGATAGCGAAGGTTCCAATCTGCATTATGGGTGCAATCACCGCAAATGTGTTCGTGGTTGGATTCGCTTATGCGTTCATCCTTGGTTTCGCCATCTTTTTTGCCCTTGTAGGGGGCATCGAGAATCGTAAATTCACGCATCCTTTTGACAGCTGCCTTGTGTACCTCGTTATCAATGTGCCATGTAGCGAAGGAGATGAGACGACAGCCAAGGGAAGCATCGTAGTTATTAGCAGCCTTCACGAGACCTTCACAACCTGCTTGTATGAGGTCTTCGAGAGGGGTTTTGGACCAAGTGTACTTCAACGCGACCTCGACGACGTAGCGCATGTTAGCCTTAATGAGCTTCTCGCGCGACTTGTTGTTGCCTTGCTTCATTTCCTCCCCAAGAGTGTGCTCCTCATCGGGGGGAAGGGGTTCCGATTTGGAGAACGACTTGTAGATGTAGCTCACGATATCGAGCCCGCAATCGTTGAGCCCATTGTTGAGGCTCTTCATGGTGTTGGTTTCCTTGTTGGTGGACATAAGAAAGGTGTTTAGACGTTATACATGTTGTTGTGAAGGAGCGAAGCATCGATGATGACGGTGCCTCCTTGAGAGACGAAGGGTATCAGCAGCCTGCCATTGTTCGACTGTGGACGGTCGATGGCGAACTGCTCAGCGAGGGGTGAGGCCTCGCGAATAGCTCTGCGTGCTTGGGTGACGTACTGACAGAGGAACTGTCCAGGACGCTTGATATCCGTACTATCGATAGTTCTCAGCAACGCATCGCTATCTCGAAAGTAGAGTTGACTGTAAAGATGACAAAGAGCGCTATAGTGGTTGGCCGAAGCCTGACGACGTTGGAAGCCTTTGGGGTTGAGGAGGGTGAAGATGTAGAGGAGCCGTGAGTAACGGTCGTGGAATTGCACAGGGGTTTCTCCCCCCTCCTCATCGATGAGGAGCACATCGTAACGACAACTCGCATCGTAGGTGGGTTTCATCCTCACCTCCACTGCTATGAGTGGGGGGCGAAGGGTGACATCGCGTTCCATGTACTCAGCCAAACGCTCGCGAATCTCCGCGTCTGTCATTTGACTCATCATCTGCTCAATCTTCTCTGTCATTCTATACCTTTTTTATTTTTATATATATCCTTGGACTATCCGCGGATTTCTGTTTGCAAAGGTACGTAAAAAAAGGGCTCAAACCAAGTTTTAAGCCCCAATGTATAGGTATAAGTGAATAACCGATTATTCTTTCAATATATTCTTATCTTGCTGGTATTCAGTCGGTTGTAATACGTCGAGTGCGTCAGGCATCCTGTTGGCGAGGTCCATCAGCTCTGGGGGAAGAAGGATGTCTTTTGGGTCGAGGTTGGTGCGTCTGATGATCTTCCTTCCCTTCATACGATAGATGCCGAAGAGGAAGCAGTTGACATCGTCGCGAAGGCCGACAGCCTCCTTAATGGAGATCTTGGCCTTGTTGGAATATTGCTTGTAGTAGTCCTCGTTCTTTTTCTCTGCCTCGTCTTGCTCATGGCTCATATTCTCCTCCACATATCTGTCAAGGTTGGCAATCTGATTGTCGTATACCAATCGCACCAGTTCCTTCAGGATGGGTCTGCAGGTCTCGTCCTTGGCCATCGCCGTGGTGTAGCCGTTCTTGTAGGAGCAGATAATGGTCAGCAGGAACAGTACGAAACTGATGGGATAAATCCTATTGACAACCACTTCCTCGCCATTGGCCAGTGTCAGTACCAGCTCGTAGGCGACGTCGCCGTGTCTGGATTTCCTGATGGTGATCTTTCGCTTGGGACCGCCGTCACCACTGTCATCGTCAGAGGGCTTGTGGATACTCAACTGCTTGCAGATCTCACGCAGGTAGCCCTCGTGCCATCTCTCTCTGTAGGCATCGGTCATCAGGAGGAAGGATTCCTGTTCGTTGTGATCCATCCCCATGACCAGCTGTATCAACAGTTCACGTAGGGAAACGGGATGCTCCCATTCTTCCTTGTATGCCTCGTAGACGTCAGGATATGCTCTCTTGAGGGTGTTGATGCAAGTCTCGTCGCCCACCTCTGCTCCTTTGAGAAGCCATTCTTTTGCCTCCTCAATATCATCATCTGTCCTGCAATAGCCTTTAATGGCCATTTTTGCCATCATACAGTACGCCATAGGCATACCCTCGTTGGCGGCATCGATGAAATAATCAAGCGCATCTTCATAGTATTCTTCACCCTGATTGAACAGGAAGACACCGTAAAGGAAGGTGATCTTATAATAACCCAGTTTTTCTGCCTTTTCCACCCATTCGTAGGCTTTGGGATAGTCTCTTTTGGTGCCTTGTCCCAACAGATAGCCTTGAATGACATACCACATGGCCTCTTCGTTGTCATGACGGGCTGCAATCATATAGAGATCGAAAGCTTTCTTGTGGTTCACCTTGATGCCGTCTGTACCATATTCATAGATTTGTCCGGCCCAGGCTGCAGCCTCTGCGTGGTCTTCCTTAGCAGCCTGTTCGAAGAAGTTGAGAGCCCTGTGGATGTCTTTCTTCACACCGAAGCCAAACATATGGTAGACACCTAATTGGAAGACAGCATCAAGGTGTCCCTTCTCTGCAGCCTTCTCAAGATAGTCGACAGATTTCTGGTAGTCATGGGATACGACATCGCCAGTACCGTAGTACACACCCATATAGTATAGTCCGTCGGCATCGCCTTCTTCAGCTGCCTTTTTCCATTGGGCGAAGTCATACTCCAGATTCTTGCTCAAGCCGTTGGTATCGATGCCTTCCTGACGGAGGATGTCCAGCGCGTCAGGCAGAGCGTCGATGAAGGACTGGAACTCTGGGGGATAAACGATGTTGACCTGTGGCATGTGCATGCGATACAACTGCTTTTTCTTCAGGTTGACAGAATAGGGCATGTACCAATACTCGTCGTGGTATGCTTTGGCCTGTTTCAGACAGTCCATCACAGGAGCCTTCATCTTCTGGAGGGTGTCGGAGAAAGAGCGGTCTGGTCCCAAATCCTTGGCCATGGTCTCAGCAGATTCTTTGTCCATATGGGGATAGATCTTCTGAATCAGCCTGGTAACCGTCTGGAGAACGGGTGTGAGTTCTGCACCCTCTTTCTGGAAGAAATCAGCCAACAGACCGTTCTTCTGTGAGCAGAGCAGGAACAGAATGTAGAGCGCATGGGTCTGTTTTCTGCCGAAATGCACGACTTGGCGACTGCCATCATCCATGATGAAGGCGATACGGTAATAGCCTTCAGCGTCGGACTTCTTGACCCTTTTCGTCGCAGGATCGCCCTTCTTCTCAATGATGATGGATCGTGGTGAGAGTGCGCTTTCCAGTTTCAGGTAGAGCTCATAATTCTTCAGTCCGTCTTTCAGAGCTGCTGAGACCATCAGACCATATTGGTCGGACAGTTCTTGGTATTCTTCAAGGAGGTTGATCAGCTTGACGTAGTTTTCCTCATCGTCCAGGAGTCTTTGGTGCAGGGCTCCTACCTTGTCTTTAATCTCTTTCTCTGTCATGATTGTTGTTTTGTGGCAAAGGTACAACGGAATTGCACTTTTGCCCAAATTTTTTCAGTTAAATATTCTAAATCCCTCTACGCCGAGAAGCCGGCGATGTGGTGACGCTCTTTTTTGTTGTCGAGGAGTTCCGCCTGACAGTAGGACTCAATCTCCTCGAGGGTGGCGAACTTGCCCGTGAGGATGTAGTCGACAGTGCGCTTGCGGGCGATGTTCTCAATCTGTCCGCCAGAGAAGTCGAAGTGGGTGGCCAGCTGACGGGCATCGTCGGGGCTGAGGTCCTTCAGCATGGAGCACCATATCTTGCTCTTCACCTCGGTGGTGGGCTTGTGGAACTCAATCTTGAAGAGGAATCGACGCTCGAAGGCGCTGTCGAGGTTGCTCGTCAGGTTGGTGGTGGCGATAAGAATGCCATCAAGGTCTTCAATCTCCTGCAGGATGATGTTCTGCATGGCATTGTCCATCTTGTCGACGGAGTGCTCGATGTTCTCCGTGCGCTTGTTGATGAGGGCATCGGCCTCGTTGAAGAAGAGGATGGGCTTCATCTCACTGTTGCGACAGAGGTCGCGATAGTGCTGGAAGACGGCCTTGATGTTCTTCTCGCTCTCACCAACATACTTGTCGCGCATGCCGGCGATGTCCACCTGCATGAGGTCGCGACCCGTCTGACGGGCTATCTGCAGTACGGTCTCGGTCTTTCCCGTGCCAGGTCCTCCGTAGAAGAGGCAGGCAAAGCCCTTGCGCATGCCCTGCTCCTCGAGGCGCTTCTGGATGTTGGGGAAGTTGTCTGCAGAAAGCAGACTGGTGAGGCGGTCAATCTGCTGCTGCTCGGACTCATTGAAGAAGAGGGTCTTCTCCTTGATGGTGTCATGGCTCTTCAGGAGACGGTTGCCCATACGCTCCTGCATGCGCTTGCACTTCTTGTGACTGGGCTTATAGTCCGAGAGGAGTTCGGTCTTGCACTTGTGTGTCAGCATATACTGTTCGTTGTTGGCCATGCCGTCGACACACTTGTGCTCGATGTAGCCACATCGCATAAGTGGGTGTTCACCGTCGCGCAGTTTCTCGCGCATGAAGTCACACTCGAACTCCTCAGGATAGATGTCGCTGATGGTGTCGAGGGTCAGGCCCTCACCATCGGAACCTTCCCACTGGGCGTAGTCGTAGACAATCATCAGCAACAGCGACTGGATGTGGATGTCATCGTTGAACCTCAGAATCTCTTGGCAGAGAGGGAGGTGAGGGTTGGCCTCACACAGCATCAGCATCCACTCCTCAACGTCGCTGAAGTCGACGCAGCGGTCGTTCATGTGCTTGTCGAGGTGGCTCTCGAGTTTGTCGATGAACTGCTGTTCGGTGAGCCCGTCAATTTTCTCGGGCACAAAGGTCTTGTTATGGCGCAGAGCCGTAATCAGCCCGCGTGTCAGCCCGAATCCCTCGAAGATATTGCCAAACTCGCGGCTGGCTTTGCGTACGAACCAGCGCTTCTTGACCATCTCCTCTATCTCCTCAGTGTAGGTCATTATCTGCAGACGGGAGCAGTTGAGGAAGTTGCCCATCTTCTTCCATGAGAGCGGTTCGCCAGCCTCGATGAGTATGGCCATCACCACAATCTGGATGTCGGTCAGCCCCAGTTCACCACGCAGGTAGGCGAGGGGATTCTTCACCGACTCCCAGAACTCGTCGGAGAGTTGTGAATCCTGGGCCTGGTCGAGGACACGGTTCAGGGCGGTGATAATGGTCCAGGTGTCGGGCTCCTTGTACTCAGACTCCTCAACGTCCATCATCGGTTTACCAGCACGGAAATCGAACTCCATTCCGTTTCTCTTTTGAATCTTTAATTTTCTAGGCATATTTCAGTGTTTTTAAATTGTTAATCATGGCACAAATGTAGGTTTTGGGCCGGAATATCGGCCTCCAGTTATATCTATAAACGGGTTACACTGCCTTGATACCCTCTGACGAGAGGGTGAAGGCAGAGCGGGTATCGAGACAGGCAAAGTGGTCGGTGATGACGGGTGTGCCGTCGAATTGCTGTGTGTGACCCACAATCTGGTAGACATGGGGAAGGGGATCTGTCAAAGCCAACTCGTCGCAGTCGCTCCAGATGATGCTGCCCGTCAGATATTCGCCCCATCTGGCAATCCCCACCTGCGCGAGGGTCTCGATACCCTCGTCGGTCAACAGCAACTGGTTCAGGTGCTCTGCGTCAGGTGCGACAATCAGTTTCTTGTTGCGCTTCAGCCAGTATTGGTTCACGCCTGCGTGTGTGAACAGATATTTCTGTTTACCTATTGTCTCCTCACAGGCCAGCCTGAAGCGGTCTTTTTGTGTGAACAGGAACCGGTAGTAGTCGCTATGCTGCTCATTGTATCGTCCACTCGGACAGATGTCGTGATAGTGGGGCGACAGGTAGTGAAGGTCGTGATTGCCCAAGAGCAGCACCACCTTGTCGGGGTGCTGGTCGTAGTACGAGAGGATATCCTCGAAGTTGTGCTGGGCAGTCAGTTCTCCAATCCGCTCGTCAGGATACGGATCGAGATAATCGCCCAGGAACACGACCTTGTCATAGTCGCCAGAGCCGACAGCCTTCTTCCAGAACTGCCGCCCATGTACGTCGGGAATAATCAGAATTGTCTTGTTGTGTCTTGTCATAAACTCCGTTTTTAATCATCTTTATTATTTTGTTGCTTACTTGATAGTACTGATAATGGATCTGATCAGTTCCGGCGTCTCGTATTTATAGTTCATTCCAAAGATAATGGCATAAGAGAAATTGACGGCCAGACATTCCTCAGGCGCATTCACATAATCGGTGTTCTCACCCATCTTGTCCCAGAAGTCTGACGCTTCTTCGAAATGGAAGGGGTGCTCCAGATCATCGAGGGCGACAAGGGAGATATCAATATGGTTAAAGAATCTGACAGAGGGACCAAACAGGTCGTTCGCATTTGCCCACGACATATTATAGGTCGTGATGATGGTACACTTCCGTTTCACACCGTCGATTGTGAACTCGGCGTAGTTGTCGATGTGCTCTACGTCGGGGTTTGACATCAGCATACGCTTGATATGCTCTGGGAACTCAATGTCATGGTCCATAATCGTGAAACCAATCAAAGCATACATCTTTTTGCGGAACTCCGGGGAATGACGGGTCACACAATGAAACAACTCATGGGCTATCAGGACACTTAAATTTAATGGGGCATGGGGACCTCTTCTTTGCCCAGGGTCATTGTATCGACTTAGAAGACTCTCGTTCAGGAATATCAGATTCCTCGTAGTATAGGCCGATGCATTGCTTTCATCCTTCATGTTGGTCTTGACAAAAATGATCTCGTCAGGTACGGGTAACTGACAGCCCAAGAGGTCAAGTTGGCGCTCAATGAAAGACATACATTGCATCACGACATCCATATTGTTTTCGGTGAAGTCTGATACTTGTTCTTGAGCAAAGGCGATCAGTTCATCGAGCGTCGCATCAGCCTTTCTGGCACGCCAGTCGATGTCCATCTGCGACAGACGGTTATAATACTGGGTGTTACCTAATATCAGTTTCTGAGCCTCTTCTTTCGAGGCAAAACGTATTTTTATGGGATTCATCTTTTGTTGTATATTTACTTGATACAGTCTTCAGTACGACGCTTGGCCCATGTGTATTTCCCCTGGGAGTCTCGGAGGTAGATCTCCGGGAAGATAAAGCCGGTAACCTGGAACTGATAGGTGGTGTTGCCTTTCGTAAACGAGAGGTAGTTGCCGTCAAAGCGCCACTTGAAAGTTTCAGCATAGTAGTCCGAACCGCCAACATCCTCCATAATGATGTCGGCCTTGTGGGTAGAGAACATGCGGATCTCCTTGAATTCCACATTGCCCACGTACATCGGATAGTAGCACTGCCAGAGTCCGGACAGCATGTCGGCAGTAAGATGGTCACCCTGATAACTGATGGTTATGTTATTAGGATCCTTCGCCTTTTCAGGATAAAGACACTCGCAGCCCGACAACATCAGGGCCGCCACGAAGACGATAAGCACCGTCTTAAAGATTGGATTGATTTTCTTTTGCTTTGTCATATTCAAATTGATTGATTTGATTACAGTTGCAAATGTATCAATCCAATTCAAAATCAACCCTTAATTTATAGGTATGATTATTTCGGCAGACGTGTTAGTCCACAATGACGGTTTGGGTGCTGTAGTCTGAGTAGACAATGATCTGTACGCCCTTGTCGTTGGGACTGCAGGGGCGTCCTGCGAGGTTATATCGGGCTACTTCAGTAGCATTGCTGTCGCTGTCGGCCTCGATACTCCTGACTGCAGCGGGGTTTTCCTCACCAAAGTATATGCCCTGAAGGGAGGTACAGCCAGCAAAGGCATCTTCGCCAATGAAACTGACAGTCTCCGGGAGATAGATCTCACGCAGATAGGCAGCACCCTCAAAGGCACCTCGGGCTATTCGGCGACAGTTAGGATGAACTGTATAGGTGGTGTTTCGACTTCCTGCAGGATAGTGAACAAGGATCCAGTCCTTGGTACCCTCATAGCCTACGGCATAGAGTACACCGTCAATGGTTTTGTACTTGTTCATGTAGGTCCCGTTAATATAACCTGACGTGAACTTGTCGACCTTCTCAATCTCCTGAGCGTGGATGGCTGCACACATCGTCAGAGCCATCAGTAAAATCATTATCTTCTTCATATGCTTGATTGTTTATTTGTTACATTCTTCGGCTCGGCGCCAGGCCCATGTGTATTTGCCACGAGAGTCGCGAAGGAAGATTTCGGGCCAGAGCCAGTCAGTGATCTGGAACAGCCCCACAGCATCAGGGCTGACATAAAGAATAACAGTTTGTAGATTTGTCTTGTCATAAACTCAATTTTTAATCATTTACGACTGCAAATATACCAATCTGATTCTAAATGTGTCTTCAATTTATAGGTATGAGTGTTATGGAGAACTCAGCGCTCAGACGCATTTGCCGGCAGACGCGTGCTCAGCGCGCAGGATGTCGATGATCTGGAGAGGGGAGGAGATACACTGGTGGTCAGGGTCGGCGAGCATCAGTTGGCGCTGCTCATCTTCCTTAACTCCCCAAAGGCAGTGGACAGCCTTGATGCCGGCTCTGTCTGCTGCTAGGGCATCGCGCGTGTGATTACCAAAGGCAATAACGTTCTCAGGGTCTACGTTGAGTTGTTTCAGGGCATGGAGGAAAAGGTCAGGGTCGCCATCGGCCTTCCACATCTTCTTACCTTTGACATCCGTACCACCGATACGATTGATCTTGTCTTGTGGGAAGACGTCGTACAGATTACATGCCTTGACGGACATATTCAACACCTGGCGACTGTTGCCCGACACGATGGCAGCCTGGATGTTGTTGTCGATGATGAACTGGAACACCTCCTGCCAGCCCTCAAAAGGCAGGCTCGTCTTGATATGAGCCACATACTCTTTGCGGGCTTGATGCCACTCAGGGGTAATCCTGCGCAAGCCTCTGTTGCGGAGTGAATACTTGTCGGCCTCCGTAGTGTCAAACAATGTGCCGTCATAGTCGAAGAAAAGGGTCTTAAAAGAATGATTGATGATTCTTTCTTTTTTTGTCATATGATTATTATTTTGAACGTAGTTTCCATTTCTTGATGGTGCCCTTACTCATGCGATAGCGATGCTCGGCATATTCGAGGAGACAATGGAACTCAGGTTGTTCAAGCGAACGTAAGATAGTCTGCAACTCTTCGAGCGGCATCTGGTCAGCCGGTATTTCACCAAAGGTGATGTGAGGCTTGAAGGGCCGTTTGTCGTACTCGGCATTCAGACCGTCGGCCACGGTTCGTGCATCCTTGGCGAGTGTAAGGATCTGCTCAGGGACATTGGTGGATGAGAGATAGATGATGTGTTTGGCCCCGTTGGTAGTGGTGAAGGCATCGATCTTGTCGATAGTCAACGGCAGAGCAGGGCTGGACTTCACCAGCTTGGCGAATTCTGAGGTGAGCGATTTAGCGCATGCGTCATCGTCGAGGAACAGGATGGTTATGTGGTAATACCACTGTTGCCAACCCTTTCTGTGGACATGGACTCCTGCTGATTTGATCTTAATTCGCGTCATTTTAGCCCAATCAGACCATGCAGGATCTCGTTTCACGGGAACATTCATTGCTAATAGATGTGCCATAATACGAGAGTTTAATTACGATTGTAAATATAGGGATTTGATCTTTTTTCGCTCTTCAATCTATACGTATGAGTGAGGCTGTCTTAATGAACTTCTACGACGTAGCGAGTGACAGGGTAGTAGATGATGCGGGCTTTAACCTTCTTTTTACCTTCTGCCTCAAGAGCACGTTGATAGCAGTCAAGCTGATCGCCATGGCGACCTACATAGTGTTCACTACCAGGTTTAAATACCAGTTCATAACCACCTGGACATGTCTTGTAATCAACAACTACGTAGCCATCTTCTGTCTCCCAGATAAGATCAATGTATCCACTGACAAGATGACCATTCTCATCCAGATGACGGAAGGGTTTCTCATGGTGACGCTTGATAGCTTTGCCGTATTTCTTTTCGAGCGTATCAACGAGGTAGTTCCATGCATCCAGGAGTAGCTTAGGCTGAGGCATGTTCTTATCGGTAAAGCCATAGCTATTACGTAGCTGTACAATCTGCTCTACGCTGATACCATCATCACAACAACAGAATACCTGATGGATGAAATCGCCCATGAGTGCATCTTCATCACCTTTTGTATTATAGTGAACCTCCATACGACTCTCTTTGTCATTGGTGATTACAATGTCGTGGGGTGTCTTGCCAGCTTTTGATGGCGCAATGAAAAGCATATCGTCAAGAGGAGCCGGATCATGGGCAAGCTGATGCACTCTGTTCAGATTTTGCTCAGGCCATTCTTTCAGATTGTCTTTATCAATAGTCTCCACATCGAAATTAATGCCAATTTTCAGTGGATCCATCTTCGTCTGGGAATCATGTTGAAGATTCATATTGTTAATACCAACAGAACGGAACCAATTGAGATTCAAAACGCCGTCCTTCTTGATTGGCGCGAGAATTAGAATGTTACGGGCTCGGGTTACACCAACATAAAGCAATCGAGCAGCCTCGTCAATCTCATGGTTGCGAACAATATCCCATAAGGGATGCTTCTGGAGACGGGCTGTAATAGCCGATTTGGCCTCATTGGTTGTGCCATAGATGTTTCTAACAAGAGAGATTGTCATAGGTGGGTTTGTGTTCTTTGGTGTAGGTAGTTCTTCACGATGGCAATGACAACCTAACATGGACTTCATGGCGATATCGGTTTCATTTGCTGTATCGTCATTAAGCGACATCAGAATGACAACCTTCCATTCCAAGCCCTTTGACTTGTGATAGGTAAACAGACGTACACCATCATCGTTGAGTGCACCTTTCTTTTGCTGATTGGTGAAAAAGTCGATGAAACCTGTCACGGTAGCAGGCTTTGCCAATTTGGTTGAGATGTCCTCATACTTACGTGCCAATTCGATGAAAGCCTGAAGGTTAGCCTCCTCAGTTTGAGCATTCTCCCAACTCTGAACCAATGCATAGAGATCGAGTTCGATGACAACACTTTCTACTAAAGCACTAATGCTCTGATATCCCATTAGATTCATAGTGTATTCTGTCTGTTCATTAGACCGGAACTGTTGCAGCAGGTTCAAGCGCTTTAGAACAGGAATCTCATTGAGATACGATGTTGCAGATGATTCTTTATCAGCTAAGTGGTCGATACGATGCTCGATAATCTTTGTGATATGATAGCCAGGGCTGGTAAGATAAGCCACTTCTGCACGGGCTAACTGGTTATACTGCGAATTGACCAATGTGAGCAAAGCCTTCATCAGTCGACCTGTACGAGAATCCTTTATATCAGTTGCTTCACGACAAACAGGAACTCTCAGCTTGCGAAGTTCGTCAGCCAACTTGTCGAGATTGGCGTTTGTTTTTGCTAGAACTGCAATATCACTGGACTTAATACCTTCGCGCAGGATTAACTGCTGTATTTGCTGTGCCAACTCCCTGTCGTTAGCATAAGGCCATATGCGGAGCGGTTTTTCGACAATGTCAGGATTTCCGTGATCTTCAGGCATAGTAAGTTCAACTTCTTCCTTTGGCATATTGCAAAAGATCTTCGAGAACAATTTATTTGTGAAGTTAACCAACGGCTCAACAGAGCGATAGGAATGCTTCAAAGGATCTTTATCGCTAATACTATCTGCCACAGCTGTGGTCAACTCGGTATCGGACCCACGGAAACCATAGATGGCCTGTTTCTTGTCGCCTACATATACAGTATTCAATAACTTGGATAGTGTTTCGAAGATTCGTACCTGCATGGGATTGGAATCCTGAAACTCATCGACAAAAAGCCATTTGAAACGGGATTGAATATCCTGTTTAACTTCATCCATGCCAAGGAGCTTGAGGAACAGTTCTTCCATATCGTTGAAATCAATCAGATGGTGCTCATCCTTATACTGGCGATACTCTTTCTGCCAGCGTTTGGCCAATGAAAAGATGATTTCAGCATACTTCCTGTGGTTCTCAGAGTTCTCAGTCGTACAACAAGTGGTTCCTACGAGGTAGTTGCTCACTTTCTGAGTTGCAGGGCCTTCTAATGTATATTGTTCTCCCTGAGATCTAATTATCAATTTTTTGTGCTCCAAGAATTTCTCTACAAGTTCCGGAGTAACCTCTTTACAGTCTTTTAGTGAATAGTAGAATGCCTTCGCATTACGTTGATTATCTGTGGCTCTTCTGGCTAAAGCAAAAAAGCCTTCCACTTCCTGATAAAAACTATCGCAAAGCACATCTTGTAAAGTCTCAGTTGTTCTTGGCTGCAGACAATCAATGATACTCTGAGTTGTATCAAGACTCTTCGTGAGTTGTTCATCTGAAATGTCGTACCATTTGATATAGTCGAGCACCTGACAGAGATCCTTCTTCCAGAATTCATAGTTGATGCCCGGCTTGGGGTCTTCTCTGCCAAACTTGGGCTCATATATATCAGCATACTTGAACAAGAAGGAACGCTCCTCATTGCTTAATAATCCTTTCAGTGAGTGGTCACGATAGATGCTTACCTCATCTTCATCCATAGCTGCTGCATCTGGAGTGATGCCAAGCAGATACCAATACTTGGTGAGAAACGAGTTTGCAACAGAATGAACGGTGCCAATCAATGCATGTTCCATCTGCTGGGCCTCATCGTGAAGTCCAAGGTTAACCAACTCTTTCTTGGCCTTCTCGCGGAGTTCCTGGGCAGCTGCCTTGGTAAATGTGGTCATAATGACCTGATCGGGCTTCAACTTAATATTCTTGTCATTGACCATTTTAGCCACATCGGTCGTGATTCTGTATGTCTTGCCAGATCCTGCTCCAGCAGTGATAAATGTCTTTGTCATAGATTAATATGGTTTAGATGGTGAAACACTTATAGTCTGAGTATTTATTTTCTACTTTCTTGGGAGTTGTTTTTGCCCCATTGTCTTCCAAGGGGAATGTACCTTGGGCCTTGGTATAGTCGAGGTCATTGACGGGCATGTTGTCGGCAGTCTCAATGACACCCTCATTGATTTCCTTGCGGCGTTCGGTATAACCCTTACGCAACTGGGCCATAACATCGTCTTGAGAGGTAGGTGTGATCAGTTCAAAATTGGCACCTTTGAAAATATCCGAGCTAAACAGTTTACCTTGGGGCATCACATAATAGGCCGTACGAACAACGGCAGATTCGCCAGAGTGCTTCCTTAGCATGGCTTGATAGATTGCCAACTGTAAGGCGCGGTTTTTCTCAAGCATTTTCTGGAACTTATCCTTCTTAGAAGTCCATTTCAAGTCGAAGACAACTTCGTTACCAACCTTATCCTTAAGCACCATATCAATATAGCCTTTCATGAATATGTTCTCCTCAAAGTCAAGTTGCTCATTCTCTTTTTGCTCACATTTAACCACTGTAAGCTCGTTCTTTTCAACAAGGGTAGCCAGATTCTTGACGCATTTTCTTAACTGATATGTGAGTCGGTCTTTGTCAAGATGGTGCTCAGGTAGCAATAGGAGGGCACCCTTTCTGAGTAGAGAGCGGTTGAGTGCCTCTTCATAATGACTTTCAACAAAGTTGGACAGAGTGTTATTACCTCTGTCAGCAGTGAAGAGATACTCAATCGTTTCGTGCGCCACATATCCATATGTGGTAGACAACTTGATGTTGGTATCGCTGATATCCTGGAATTGCAGCGGATACTTCATGAAGTAATCAAAGGGATTCTGAAGTAATTCTTCCAAGGATGAGAAACTTTCTGTATCTTTCCATGTGACAGGATGTGCCTTTGCATCGAAGCAGATTCTTTCTTTGTCAGCATCACGACGATTATCAACCATATTGACCTCTTTTGTAGCCAAAGCATCATATAAAGAATCACCATCTTGCTTTCTGGATGTGCCCTGAATTAAATGATACAGCGGATGTAGAGGCAGCTTAGATGCTCCAAGTTTCTCGCAGGTGATGACTGTGAGTGATTCTGTAGTATGATGCAGAGGGCGAGCAGACAAGATGTTCAAGAGTCTGGTTTCATTGTCTTTGTCCCACAGGTGTACACCATGACTCTTTAGCTCCTGCTGTTCATAAGGAGAGAGGAAATCTGTTGAGAGTTTCTTTGTGTCATCTCCATAAAAGTCACACCAAATGGCTTTTGTAGCTCGACTTATCATATTGGATGGTTGAGTGATAAGCGTGCGGCTATGAGTCTGGGCATTGTAGAGCTTATAGTTGCCAGCCTCATAAAGTGATTGAGACCATTGTATGAGTTTCTTGAATGATAAGTCACCCACAATAATCTGGTTGATCTGATCAGTCAGTGCCTTAATCATCTCTGATACGGCCCTGAGTTGAGAGATACGAGCATCGTATGGCTGTTTAGCTGCGATCTTAACTGCACGTTCTGATGCGTGAGATCCAATGGAGGAGAGGAAATTGACTAGAGCATTCTTGTCTACCAAGTCACTTTCTTCAGATAATGGTAAGGCCTTATCTTCCGCTCTTAAATCAAACGGAAGATAGCTGAGATAGTCGGTCTCTCGCTGTTCTTGAGTTGAATTCTGCGGAGTCGTGTCTTTTTCGTCCTTGAATTCCCGCTCGATGTAGGCCTTGATGCATTTCTGTACCTTATCATTGCAGAATCCACCTTCACGGACAATGTTCTTGGCCAACTCCCGGCGAAACTTCCTGTCGAGTGGACATTCGGGGAGGAACAGATATTGGAGCAAGGTGTTAACATTTAGTGGACGCTGGAACAATTGGACTGCCAACAGAAAAAGCTGGGTAATCTGAGGATTGGCATTCTCCATCTCACTGCCACAGACTGGTTGTCCTGACATATGGAGCCAGTTGTCGAGTCGTTTGTTGTCGGTGTTGATCCATAAGTCGTAGGCTTTGGGATCTTGTTGAGAAAGCCACGCTTCTGCCTTCCACTGCTGAGAGAAATGAATCTCATTGATGGTTTTGGGCATTGCTTTCTTATTCTCCTCAGTTTCTTCAATGATGACTCCGAGGTTTTGTAGTGCCGTTAGTATTGGCTGAATGTAATTGGGAAGAAGGTCGATGGTGCATGGAATTTCAATTGTCAATTCTTTATAAACAGAAGGGATAGCGGCTTTGCCTGAAATCATAAGGTTGAGTCGCTCCTGAAGTTTGCTCAGGAGTTTGGCAAGGCCTTTGTCTTCATATAATTGATCGATCTCTGCTAGCGCATTCAATCGAGAACAGTCCTTGAGAACTGTGTTGCCGTTCCAACCACACAGTGCCAGATAGTCACGCCATTGGAGCAATGTTTTAGCCACACTCATGCTGTCAATAGCAATACTTTTGTGGAAAATGTTATTTTCTTTATCATTGTCATAAGTTAATAAGACCTTGTGGTAAGAGGCCAGACGGTCTGGATAAGAGGGTATTTGCTGATGAATACCTGCATGCATGGCCAATTGTTCGAGAAGGCCCTGAGTCTCTAATACTTGAACATCAAGCGCTACCTCCTGGGCTTGCATGTTCATGTAATAGTTTCCGTTGTAGAATGGACAATAATAAATCTTCATACTAATTACATTTTTAGTTATCTGCTTACAAATATAGGGTTTTATTTGAAATGTCGAGGGTAATGAGTTGAAAATTAAGAAAAATTATCACTCCTCTCGGATTTCGATGTGGCCGCCATTGCCGAAGAGGCTGTCGCCGATGATACGGACGGAACGGGGGATGGATAATTCGACATAGGTGTTGCAGAAGCAGAAGGCTAAGTCCGCAATCTCTTCGACACCGTCGGGCACTTCATAGCGGGGTTCATGGAACCCGCTGCGGATGAAGAGGAGTTTCTTGCCGTCTTTGCTGTAGGCAACCTGATGCTCGTCGAGGATGAAATCGTCATCTTCCTCATCGTCCTCTTCGTCGGGGATGGTGCCGTCATAGAGGGTTTCCCACTCCTTGTATTTTACCTTGGGGGCAGATTTGAGTATCTCCAGATGGTTGAGCATGCCATAAGGGATGTCAAGTTGCCTGAGACGGGGACAGTTCTGGAGGGCATTGGGAGCCATCCACATGGTGCCTTCCTGAATCCTGTACTTGGGCACATTGGGTATCTGTACGATGGTGTCGCCTGAGGGGGTATAAATGGGAGCAACATGCTCAATATTTTCTTCGAATGTGGCACACATGACAGACTCAAGACTGACACCCAACATGTCGAGGGCCTGAATCAGGCAGCCTTTGTCGTACATGTCTGAGGCATAGTAGAAGACGATGGGATCTTCTTCGTGTACTATAAAGCCTTTCAAATTGAAAAACATTTCACAGACATCATGGAAGTTTTCCAAACGCTCCTGGGTGGGGTTGTCGATGAAAAAGCGGAGATACATATCTTCCACTTCTCCGTACGACACGTAAAATGAGAAGGTGACATTGATATGTACTTCCTCGCCACTCATCTGACAGAAGAAGTGCTCAAGTCGTGGGCAGATACGCTCCTTGATAGCGTTGGCAATATTCTCGTCGTAGAAATCTCCATTCGAGAGACCTTGGGTACTAATCATTTTCTTCATACTGCAAAGATAGTTACTTTTCTGCAAATAAACGAATTATTTCTGAATTAACAAATATATTTATACATATGACAAGTATCGTCTATTTAAAATGAAAGTGTATGTTTGTGGTAGAATTCAGAACTCGATCAAATAGATACACTTTATGAAAAAAGACTTTCCACTAGACATTGACTTTGAAATGGCAGACGAATTCATTGATGACTTCGGAGACCTTGAAAACTCAGAAGGAGACCGCAAGGCGGAATCAATGGAGGTTGAGCCTATCCATGACGATTGGAGCATCGTCAAGGCTTTCAACGTCATTAATGATGTCGCTCCTAGAAGCCAGTTGAAGAAGGGCCTGTTCATCCGCTGTGCAGAAGCATTTGCCTTCTTATCCGACAAACTGGGCCTCAACTCCGTTCAGTGCGTAGTCATCGCTATGCTCATTGAGGAAGGTAAGCCTATGTCGTTCCGCCAAATGGGTAAGACACTCGGCCTGACACGCCTCTCCATGATGACGTACTTCGATGATCTCGAAGAACTCTTCAGGATGAGATGGCTGCAGCACCGCGGCGCTCAAGAGCATGACGGCATGTATGACGGTTATGCGCTGGCAAGAGGTGTGGTCAGCGCCATCCGTGAGAACCGCCCATTCATACCTGAGGTGCTGGAGTGTGAGGATACACAGGAGTTCGTGGACAAATTAGCCGAACATATTGGAGCAGGCTACAACGATGAGCACCTTATATTCAAGGATGAGAAGTACTGGCTGCAGGAGTATGTGAGTGCCAACGCTGAACTGCCCATATGCCAATTGGCTAATAGTTTCAAAGACACAGACTGCCTGTCATTGTTGATGCTCATCATTGCCGATTACGCCAATTACAACGGCTCCGACAATGAAGGTTTGAGCCCTCGTGACGTCCAGTTGGTCTATCCTCGCGAGTCCACGCCCAACTACCGACGTGTCGTTGATGCTATGCAGACGGGTACCCATCGCCTGTTCCGTGAGAACCTCATAGAACATAAGTGTGTGGATGGTATGGCAGATATCAACCAATATGTAGCCACAGACTATCTGAAGCATGAGGTCCTGGCTGATTTCAGTCCGCTGAATCACTCGGACAAGCATGTGCCGAAGATGAACGGAGTCAAGTCGTACAAGGACATCACGCCCAAGGCTCTCTTCTATAACAGAGAGGAAAAAGAACAGGTGGAGATGCTCCGCAACATTCTCTCCCAAGACCAACTCCCGGTCATTCAGGAACGTCTGAAAAGCAAGGGCATGCGCACTGGTGTCTGCATTCTGATGCACGGTCAGCCTGGCACAGGCAAGACGGCTACCGTTTATGAACTGGCCCGCCAGACAGGACGAGACATCATCCAAGTGCAAGTTACGGACTTCAAGGACAAGTACGTAGGCGAGAGCGAAGCCAAACTGAAGAAGATCTTCTCTGATTACCGCCAATACTGTACGAAGAGTGTGGTGACACCCATTCTACTCCTGAATGAGGGCGATGCCATCCTCTCGAAGCGCATCGAGAGTGTGGAGCATAGCACAGAGCAGATGATGAACACGCTTCAGAACATCCTTCTGGAGGAGATGGAGAATATCCAGGGTGTCATGATCGTGACTACCAACCTCACCTCCAACCTCGATGCTGCCTTCGAGCGTCGTTTCATCTTCAAGGTGAAGTTTGAAAAACCAGGCACTGAGGTGAAGTCACATATATGGCAATCCTTGGTGGACACTCTTGACGAGGAGGATGCTGACACGTTGGCCAGGGAGTTTGATGTGACTGGTGGTGAGATTGAGAACATCGCCCGCAAAGCCACCATGCAGTTTGTGCTGACAGGTCAGGAGGCTGACATGGATATGCTGAGAAAGTTCACAAAGCAGGAGAAACTGGAATCGAACCGCAGAAAAATCGTTGGTTTTCAATAAATTAGTAAGATATCATAAATATGGAATACACAAAAGTACAGATTAACAACAACATCCGCAGGTTGTTGGAGGAAGGCAAAAGCAACGACGATGCGCTTGACTTCTACCTCAAGATGAACATGATTAACAACCTGAGCGACGAGCGCCCCTTCATCAGGAAGGGACCTTCGCCCTCAGAAATCCACATGAATCTGATAGGCAATGATGACATTGGCAAGGATGATTTTAAACTCGAGACGGTAAATAGGGCATCATGTCCTACACAGAGACTTGTAGTCAGATTGTCACCTGCATGCACGCTCTACGCTGAGATGTCTTATTCATCATTACAAGTCACTATCAATGAGAAGAACATAACCTGTATGTACTTGAAGTCATACCATGCAAAGGATATCGCACTGTGGATGATACGGCAGAAACGGAATCTTGAGCAGTACATGGAGGGGTGGGATGCCGTCTTGAACAAAGCCTACCAGAAGGCCAAAAGCAATCGCATGGCATTCCTCGGGATTCGGGCTCTATTCACCGAAGCGATGAAGGACTATCCTCGTCTTAAGTATGTGATCATTGAGCAGAAACGACGGGCTAGGATCAAGGTGATGATTCCCAATACCCATCTCGGCGTTTATCTTGATGCCTGGTGGGGTTCATACAAGGAAAGTCTTCCTAAGCAGATTGAGAGTCTGAAACGGCTTCTCAATGCGCATAAAAAGAGTAACTTAACACATTTCTTTATTTATCACTAATTCTTTATTTCATTATTGCATTTTTACATTCTTACATTTTTACATTTTCCAGTATGGCAGTCATGATTAATACATCAGAGCTCAAGGAAACATTAGAGCTCACCCCATCTACACAAAACATCATGCTCGTGGGCAAGCACGGCATCGGGAAATCGGAAATCCTTACCAACTATTTTAACAGCAAGGGTATGAAGGTGGTCACATTGTTCCTAGGCCAGATGGCAGACCCGGGAGACATCATCGGCCTTCCCTCAAAGGTGGAGAGACTGGATGCAGACGGTAACGTAACCTCACAGACCGACTTCACACCGCCGTATTGGTTTCCTGTGGACGGCAAACCGATTGTTCTCTTCCTCGACGAACTGAACCGTGCCCGTCCAGAGATCCTGCAGACGGTGATGGATTTGACCCTTAACCGTAAGTTGGCAGGCAAGGCTCTGCCCAAAGGAAGCCACGTCATCTCAGCCGTGAACGATGGCGACGAATACCAACTCACCGACCTCGATCCTGCACTCGTCAGTCGTTTCAATATCTACGAGTTCAAACCTACCGTAGAGGAATGGCTCAGCTGGGCTGCCAGCCAGAGACTCGACGAGCGTGTCATCAACTTCATTCAGGACAACCCGACATGGCTTGACGGCGACAGTGGTAATCAGAAGCACGATTACCAGGGACTCGACAAGAGCGCAGATCGTCGTGCCTGGAAGAAGGTATCCGACATCATGCTCAAGGTGGATGTCATCAAGGATATTCACAAGCGCATCATTGCCGGCATCGTGGGACCCGGTGCGGCAGCAGCCTTCATACGAAGTGCTGAGCAGCACGATGTCATTACAGGCAAAGATCTCTTGCTGAAGTATGATAAGACCATGAAGACCGTGGAGAAGTATCAGCTGCACGAGTTTGCCATCCTCAACGAATCTGTGTTCCGCTTCCTCGAGAATGCAAGACTCAACAATCGTGAGAAGAAAGTTGTTGCCAAGAATCTCAGCCAGTATATCGATTTCCTCCGCATGAACAAGAAGAAGGAGGCTCTTGCCAACTTTACGAGCATTTTCGAGAAAGGTTCATATGAGCAGGCTATCGTCTTCATGGTCGTGAATGCCATAGATGTATACGATATGCTCAATAAGTTTGTGGAGGAACTATAGCATGTTAGAGCGAATATCAAAGATTACTGAACGCTGGTTTCTCAGCGAGGAGGCCCTGTTCTCTGTTTTCTGCACCCATCGCGTGGCAGAGAACAGTGGCATGGCGTGTCATGTCCGTGTAGGAAAGGGCGTCATTGAGGTCAACCCTGACCAGTGTGCAGACATCAGTGACAAGGAACTGGAGGAACGCCTACGTGTTGAGGTCATCCGCATCCTGCTGAAGCATCCCTACGATCGTCAGCCAGATGGTTGCTGCATCACGGCAAGGGCATTGGGAAGCAACTGCGTCATTGGTGATTCCTATCGTCTTCAAAGGGTTGAGGTGGAGAAGCCTGCCGATTTCAGGCTGCCCTCCAACGGGCATTTCGAGTTCTATGCCCGCTGCATACAGAAACTTCTTCAGAAGATGGGGCTGGGCCAGTCGGATGGAGATTCTGGTGCTGATGGTCAGCAGGGCGAAAGCGGCTTTGGAAAGGAATATGCCGACATCGCCGCCAACTGGCAGCAAGATGAACTGATGGCAGCACAGGTGAACGAAATGATCCAGAATGTTAAGTCATGGGGCTCACTACCGGGAAAGTTGGTGGAAGAAATCATGGCTTCCACGAAGGCACGGGTTGACTATCGCAAGATCCTGGCAGGATTCCGAGCGACCATCCTGTCTGAGAAGCGCAAACTGACACGCATGCGTCCCAATCGTCGCTCTGGCTTTGATGCGATGGGCAGCCGTTATGATTTCACAACGCGCATGATGATTGGCGTGGACTGTAGTGGAAGCATCTCAACTGATGACCTCAGGAACTTCTACTCCACCATCAACCGCTTCTTTCAGTACGGCATACAGCAGATTGATGTCGTACAGTTCGATACAGAGTTGGGCGAGGTGCAGACACTGCTCAAAGCGTCGGAAAACATCAAGGTCACAGGGCGTGGCGGTACATGTTTTCAGCCCTTCATCGACTTTGTGGCCAAGCATCCTGAATATGATGGTGCTCTCATCTATACGGATGGCTATGCGTCTCAGCCAACCATACCAGCCAATATGCGTACGCCCCTTTGCTGGGTGCTCCGCTCAGAGAAGGAGTTGAAAGAGCATGAACAGTGGATGCGCAAAAGCGGCAGGGTATGTGTCATTGAAACTCCTTGAGACATGTCTATTAAGCAGATCTCATCTGAGGAATTTTAAGAACTCGAAGGCATCGGCAGGGAGGGTATAGTCCAACCTGCCCTTGTCGCGGAGTTCCATGAGAAGGCGACCTAAAAGGCTGGGGCCTACATAGTGGTCGCCAACGAGGTTCACGCCCCAGGAATCGGCATCCTTATGCTTACGGGCATTGCGGGCTGTTTCGTCTTCTACGATGAAGAGCCCTTTACTTCTCTCGAGTTCCTTGCGGAATCCTTCGCATTGCTCGTATTTGGTCTGGAGACAGAACTTCATGGCATCGACCACCATCTCGCCCCAATCATCCCGTAACCATTCGGGATGTTGGCGATAGATGGGCTTCATATGCATCTTAATGTTCATTCCTGCCTTTACAGCGTATTCGCTCTTGATACCTTCTTTGGCATCAGCAGTAGCACGAAACTTCATGAGGTGAAACAGTCGTTCGGTGCAGTCGATTGTTACGCCTTCGACAACGATAGGGGCTTGATAGAAATTACCCAGTATGCCCCATTCTTCACTTGTCTTGCGGATACAGGCGCATTGGTCTGCCGGGTATCTCTGAATGTCGCTGTATTGGGGATAATATTGCTGGATCTGTTCGTGTAAACTCATGAGTATGTCGGATTAAAAACTATCAAGTGGTACTTCTTTCTGAGAGCCTTCAATAAACTTGTGGCTCTTTGGGTCGATTTCAACCTCGTCGATGCGGACAATGCGAATCTTCTCGATGTTGAGAACGACACGGTTAGTGAGACCATCAGGCTTAGTCTGGGCTTGTGGCCATGCGAAATACTCCAAACCAATCTCCCTGAAGAACTTGGCTGCGGCTTTCTCAACCTCGAGGCCAGAATTATCGATCAATTTTTTTACAGTACCTTGGTTGCCCATGGCACGGTTCCCAACATATTTACGGAAGAACTTGCCTGTTGCCTTTGCTTCTTCTGGGATCTGTTCACCAAGTTTCTTCTCTGTTCGTTCGATGATTGACGGATGAACAGGACGATTAGAGAACAGATGGTTATCGTCTGTCATATCGGGAATCTCCAAAGTGTAGACATAGTGTTTTGGACAGTCAGGGCGACTCTTATTGAAAGAATAGTTGCCTCCCGATGTGTAGGATTCTGTGACATAGGTACCAAAGCCGAATTTGGCCTTACCATCGCCCTCAAGGGCATGCGAGCTGTCAAACTGGTGAAATAATCTGGTTGTGCCGTGATAGAATGTTTCCATAATTATAAATGTTTATTTGTGATACTTATTGTTCCATTCGTCGAGAATCTCGCGGAGCTCGAGGGGGAGCGTTTCATAACAGCCCCTGGCAATGTCTTCTGGTACAGGCATCGTAGCGGCAGCGATGTTGCCAGCCATACAAGCCATCGTGTCTGTGTCGCCACCAAGAGAAATAGCACGGACAACGGTATCCATGAAGTCTGTTCCTTCGAGGAAACAGATAATGGATTCAGGCACGCTCTTGTCGCAGGTGGTCTCAAACGGATAGTCTGGGCGGATCTCATCAGTGGTTCTGTTGAGGTCGTAGCCGAAGGTCTTTTCAATATAGGATTTGATTTCGGCTTTTGATGTTCCAGTCCTACTCAGATAGACGGCTGCAGCAATGGCCTGAGCACCACGAATACCTTCTTCGGAGTTGTGGGTGACTTCGGCTGTAGTCTTGGCGAGAGCCAAACATTCTTCGAGCGACTGGGCATACCAGGCTACTGGCGAGACGCGCATGGCACAGCCATTGGTGGGGGCGCCATAGGGCTCACGGCTGTCAGACCTAGCCCATTGCTTAAAATCCTTACCGAAGGTATAGTGCTTGTATTGGCACGCAAAGCATTTAAAAAGGTCGATAAGCACATCCTTGTCGTGTGTCGGCGATGTCATTAACCACTTAGCAATGGAGAGTGAGAGAATCGTGTCGTCAGTGTATGACATATCGGCATAGACCCTCTTGATAGTCTGTCCTGCTAAAGCTTTTGCTTCAGCACGTATCTTCTCTTTCTTACTTGACTCATATTTAGACCCTAGCACATCACCACAAATGCCACCAATGATGCCATTCAAAGGCAGATGGTCGGGCAGGGAAGGAGAAAGGACCATGACGCTGATACGTCCATCAGATTCTTTGTTAAAACGGAGAGTTTTACCTAACCAGTTAATATATGCACCATTGAGTACATCCGCATTTATGTCACTGAAAGATGGATTACCACCATTCTGACGATCGCTTTCTGCGTTTATCCATTTTTTCCATTCTGCAACCCATGGTTTTTGAATCTTTTTAAAGTCATATAATCTGATTATCTTGTCTGAACGAAAGTACTCAACATATTCAGCTTTTATCTTATTTGGTGCACCCAGATATTCGCTCACACATTTTTTTTGAGCAGATAAGGCTTTGCGGCTGTCGTCGAAAGCTGCTAACAAGAAAGGAACTTCGGTATTCGGGAAATGTATGCCCAAGATGTCAATACCTACATTGTTTGGCTTTTCCCATCGCTCAAAGACAATGGGTTGGCTCTTGATGTCGTTCTCAAGACAGAGTGGCTTAAAACTGTTGAAGTCTTTTTTGAATTCCACTTTTTTAATGGGACTTTCTTTCTTGATCTTACCGTAGTTCTCGGGATTGTTGGGATTGACGCCCAGATGCTTCTCACCCAAATCAGCAATGAAACGATTGGCTTTATAGAGCAGGTCGAGCGAGGCCAACGGACTGGTAAGGTCAGTACGGATTACGACAATAGGAGTCTGGGGAGGCATAAACTTGATTAGGTTTTTGCAGACTTCTTCTTCACGGGGGCTGATGAGCAAAATGAGAGCAACATCGTTCTGAGGGTGTTTCTCGCTCTTCACAAAGTTGGAGATAGAGAGGAAACGTCCATGACAGAGGTTACGGTAGTCGGTAGGCATACAAGCAACCAGTCCGGCTTCTGCCATATCGCTCTCAATATTAAAGGCCACGGGTTTGCCAAATGAACCATAACACACATGGAAATGACGAATCTCACTGAGGGCAGGGGCTGATTTGGAATCAGGGTCGCCGACAGTGCGATAGGTGTAGTTGTCTTCAGGCTTCTGAGAGAGGGCCAACTTGCTGATGATGTCTGCATCGCCGGTGAAAGCTTTGTAGAGCAGTGCGAAGTTGGTGATGACGTTGGGGATGCTGATAAACCCATCGGGGAACTCAAAGCCCAATTTACTTGTGGACAACATATGGAAGTGCTGTTTGTTAATGGACTTGGCTCTCTTCTTAAAGGCTTTCACATCAATGTTTTTACTTTCTTTACTGATCAGGAGGAGTTTGGCGTTCAGCATGGCTGCATCCGATACAGAGTGGGTGTCATAGCATGACATGGCTTTGCCGATGGAACAGTGACTGCTATAGAGTAGGGCGGCATACTCGGCAGGGGGAATGGAACCGCCCTGACCTGTAGCGATCATCGGACGCTCTGGTTCTGTCATCAGGAAGTCTCTCAGTTTGGATATATCGGTTTTCTCTGCTTGTTCCAGATAACGTCTGGTATCATCAAGCATCTCGCTCATCAATGGTTTCATATTCTTATGTGTTTAGTTATTCAAATCTTCCAAATATCTGGTAGAAGGGAGCAAAGTCGCCCTCTTCCTCAACCTTTTTACGAGGTGTAGCCTTACCCTCCAGCATCGCAAAGACAATCGTGTGGAACTTGCCTCGAAACTCTTCCTCGTCAAGCACCTGCTTGAAATATTTTGCGACGAGTTCAGGTTTGAGTTGGAACACGCCACAACCGAATGCACCCAAGACAAGGGAGTCGTGACCATTGAGCAAGGCAATGCGGTAAATGGTGCGGATCTTGTCGAACATGACTTGTTTGCCTTCAGGGGTGAAACCACCATCGGCAGAACAATATTCCAGATTGTTTGTCTTGTGCCCAGGACGGAAGTTGAGAGCAGCCAAAGAGATGATGGATGTCTGATAGGGTTCTTCGCGAAGTGCAAAACCTGTCTCCTGATTGTCTCGGAACACCGTGACACCGGGTGAGTAGATACCACCGAAATGGATGTCCATAGGGTAGGCACTAACGGGACGGAGAGGGACACCTGCCTTGCCAGCCCACGTCTTATTATAATATTGGTATAAGGTCAGCGAGAGGGTAGAAGCCCTACAAAGACTCTCCTCCTGTGCGCTAGAACCACTGTTATACATACCACAGGCATGATAGGCATCAGCCAGATTCAAGACGGCAGGATTCAGACCACGGTCGATTAGGGATTTTGCGACTATCAGACAGTCTTCGTTGGCACAGCCTGTTCGGGTGGTCGCATGACGGGCGGGTATCTCTGCAGCAGAGACAGCCTCACGATAGACCTGAGTGGCATCAAGTAGCTGTTGACGACTTCCTATCAAGTCGATTATCCTACCTGATGGCGATTCATACTTGGGCATCCCAATTCAGACAGTTTAATCTTAAATCCTTATTCTCTTTATCCGACACCTTTGCCGCCATATGATCTGCGTTGTGAATGAGCTGGCAGAAAGGGTCCTGCATGGCAATGGCATACTCTTCAGGGTAGTCGGGTTGTGACATCTCGTTTCCTTCTCCCATATGCCACCAGATGGCCATACGTTCATCGGGCGTGAGTTCTAATCCCAGTTCTTCGAGCAAGTGTACGGAACGCAAACCATGCCCCTTGCGGTGGTTCTCTTCATTCCATGTCGGATTGCCATCGGCATCGATATAATATATGTCTTTCTTGCAGACATCGTGCAGTAAGGCCGAAATGATGATGCTCTCGAGAGGATATTTGGTTTTGAAAGCTTTGTCGCAACTTTCCCAATCGGCTTTTGCATGATTGTACACTCTCAGTGAGTGGGCTGCAAGTCCGCCTATCACATTGTCATGATGTATTCTTGCTCCAGAGGCTACATAAAAACTGGGATCTGTGTCGAGCCAAGCAATAACGTTCTCAATACCAGGACGTTGGGTGGAACGGAGTAAGTCGATGATTTCCTTTCTGTTATCGTTCATTTTTAGTCAATGATTTGTTAGTGACTGCAAAGATATACATTATTTCTCTATAAAGCAAGGAAATTATAGATATAATTTGAACTGATTTTGGCTTTATTGTTGTATCTTTGCATTCAAAACTGATAACACAAGATGTATATGAATAAGGAAATAGAGAATTTGGTTAACTCTCTGAGAGAGGGGACGGCAGGGAAGACCTGCTTGGGTACTGGTAACTTTTCGCTTGACATTATCACTCAGCGGGAGTATCCTGATGGCTTTGTGGTGGGTAAACGAAACAAGTTTGAGGAGAAGGTGCTCACGATGGAGATTGGAAACACTTGTGGCAATGTGATGACGATGTTGCCTTATCTGGGTGTGAAGACTTTCCCTGTGGCATTCTTTGATGTTTCACCACATGGCTATAGGATGACTCGCGACATGAAGGCCTATGGTGCCGATGTGAGATTTGTCAGCAACAGTGGCACTACTGGTACTACTATTTTGCGCTGCACCCACAAGCTTGATGATCAGGGTAAGCCACATTTGGCTCACAAGGGTTCAAGCGGAGGGCATCCTTGGACAGGATTGTCGGCACGCCCCAGCAGAAGATACATCTCCACAAAGAAAGGTGAAGTGGATGCGCTGATGGACAAGATGGACTTTACCCCTGATGTGTTCTTCTTCGACATTGTCCAGGCCGGGCATAGAGACCTTGCTGAGAAAATACGTGAACGAGGAACGCTGGTTTACTTTGAGGGTGACTCTTATTGGAATCGCCCAGGAAACGAGAAGACAAGGCAGGCAGAATATAGGGGCTTTCTCAGATGTGTCAATGCCAGTGACGTGGTGAAGATGTCTGCTGAGCTCATCAAGGATGTGTCATTTGTAGATTCTTATAAGGACAAACTCTTCATCCAGACCATGGGTGCAGATGGACTCCGCTTTAAGTTGCGTGGTGGAGACTGGATTAAACTTGATCCCATTATGAATCCCGACTATAAGGATTATGAAGGTGCCGGCGACTGGACTTCATCGACCTTGATTGCTGCCCTCTGCAGTAAAGGTATGCTGAAGGTGGAGGATATGACGGAGGAGACTGTGAAAGAGGTGTTGATGATGGCACAGACGATGGCCTCGTACAGTGTGGGATTCGTTGGCAGCAAGGGACTGATACATGCTGATGAGAAGTTCAAGTTGCAAGACGACACGCTGGAGATGCCTCACTATGTAAAGAAACTGATGTACCTGCATGGCTCGGCCTCTGCTGGTTATAGTCGTACATCAATGGGTATTCTGAAGTATCTGCCTGAGAACTGGCAACTGTTGACACCAGACTGTCCAGCTGACGCTGAGGAGTGTCTGAAGATGCTGAAGGAACTCTGTGCAAAGGAAAAGCCAGACCTGATCATCGGTAGTAGTCAGGGAGGTTATTATGCCCAGATGCTCAAGGGTTATAAGCGCATCTGTGTGAATCCTGCCCTTGAGATGTCGAAGGACAGTGATGTAAAGGTTGGTAATCATCAGTTTGTGATCAATCGTCAGGATGGTATTCAGAAGTATGTGATTACTCCTGAGATACAGGATGGCTATCGCAGACTCGAGGTTCATCAGTTTGAAGGTATTACAGACTTTGACCGCGAGAACTGCTATGGTCTCTTCGGTGACAAGGATACTGACTGGGGTTATTGCAAGCCCATCTTCGCTGAACATTACAACCACATCTACACCTTTCCTGGAGGGCACAAGATGGAGTATGACGAGATTGAGCAATATCTCATGCCGCTGGTAAAAGAACTAATCAACAAATAAGACTTATGATAGAGATGATTAAATGTCCTCAGCCGGTGACTGAGAAGACACAATGGACAGCCTTTCTGGCTGGTCCAATGAATGGTGCACCATCTTGGCAGGCTCAGGCCCCCAAGGTGGCTGCCAAAGTGGGTATTGAGAATCTGACACTGCTGAATCCCCGCAAGACAGAGCGGTTTGTGACCAGTACCTATCAGGTGAATTGGGAAACCTTTGGTCTGCGTATGTGTGATGTCATCCTCTTTTGGATTCCACCTCAGGCCCGCGAGATGAAACCATGGCGTTACTATGCCATTACCACGAGACTGGAGATGGCTGAGAATCTGGCGCGTGGCCATAAGGTGATTATCGGCATTGATCCTGAGTTCAAGAATGAGAATGGCGAAGATATGGCTGGTATTCACCATCTGAGACGCATGGCGAAGTATTATGGCGTGAAGGAGATCCATACTTCACTTGAGGATTGTATGAAGGAACTGAAGGCGTGGATGGAACGTCCTCGTAAGGAGGAAGAACGAGTGCATCATATTCCTGGTCCTATGTTTGAACCCATGGGGAAGTTGAGTCGCCAGATACAACCAAATACCAACCGCAACCAGACTCTGATGGAGCATTGGAACCAGACTGTGGCTCCGGGGGATACGGTATATCTGGATGGTGAGTTTGGCGCAGAGGAATGGAAGCCTTTCCTGAACGGCACCATTATACAATAATAAGCCGAAGGGATTAATCCTCCGGCTTCAACAAGACAGGCTCACTATACGTGTAGGTCACCCTGAACCCCATGTAAGTGCGCTTGTCTTGTGTTTGTTCGTCTTGTTTGGTATTGACCAACCATTCCACATTGACGCCTTTGCGCCAAAGTGGTCGCATATCTCCCATGAAGAGATATGCCATATCGGCGATAAACCAGCCCAATGCTGCTCCGGTGAAGAAATTCTTCAGAAATACCAATACTGCTTTCATAGGCTATCCAATATGTCTTAACAATACTCTTGATTTACTACTCTTGCGGATCTTCTCGATGCCCCGCTCACGAATCTGGCGTACTCGTTCACGCGTAAGCCCCATGTCGTTGCCAATGTCTTCAAGACCTCGTTCTTGACAGCCTATGCCGAAACTCTGAACGACGATCGTGCGTTCGCGCTCGTTGAGGACAGACGTGAGCACTTGCAGCAGATCACTGCACATCGACTCATAGTCGACCTGCCGGTCAGTGGCATAGTCAGACGATGATGCCAGCATGTCTGCCATCGTCGAGTCCTCATCCTCGGTGATGGGCGCATCGATGCTGGTCATGTGTGCCTCCGCCTCTATCGCCTTCTCGATCTTGTCGATCTCCAGGGAGATGATCTCACTGAGTTCTTCGGCAGTGGGGGGGCGCTGTTGTTCTTGTATAAACGCGTTCGTGGCGTTTCTGATCTTGTTGCTGATGGCAATCTGACTCTGTGGCCTGCGGATGGTGTTGCTGTAGTCGGCTATTCCCTGCAGAATACTCTGTCGGATCCACCAGATGGCATAGGAGATGAACTTGAACCCCCGTGTCTCGTCGAATTTGTCTGCAGCCGTGATCAGCCCGATGTTACCCTCGTTGATCAGGTCAATCAGCGGCACACCCTGATGCTGGTATTGTTTGGCCACAGACACCACAAAGCGGAGGTTGGCGCTGACGAGTTTCTCCTTGGCATCGTCGCCCTTCTTGCCACCGGCACGGATGGCCTGGGCCAGTTCTACTTCTTCCTCTGCCGATATCATCGGGATACGGCTGATTTCGACGAGGTATTTGTCGAGTGACTCTTCAGAGCGGTTGGTAAAGTTGTTGTTGTTAATCTTCAGTTGTCTCATTTGTTTTTACATGCTTTAAATACACAGTGGTGTTCTTCGTAAAGATAGGAAAAAGTAATCATATAACCTTTGTAATTATAGGTATGATATGGTTGAGTAGGTTCTCAATACTTACAGGGAAAAATAATCCGCAACATCCTTTGGGGAAGATTGCGGACGAAAGGTTGGACGCGTACGTTTTCTATCAGATTACCAGCGGTCCGTAGCCAACCACGAGGTGGTGCCGTCAGGCCTAAGGAAAACCGTCGCAAGTTATCGTTCATTCACGTGTGAAAAAGAGTCTGCCGGCGACGGCGGGCTCTTTTGTGTTAAACTGTCTTAATTATGGGGCGTTGTTGGATGATTTCGGCGCAGAATGGTTATCTTTGCAGACAGATTTTTTGTTTAACACTTAAATTATTGTGGTATGAAGAACCAGTTCTTGAGCCTTTTGGGGGCTTTTGTGTGTGGAGTGATGGTGCTCGCAGGGGCAAC
>ONPM01000017.1 GCA_900319715.1 uncultured Prevotella sp. | reverse complement strand
CTACCCAAGCAGGCTGTCGGCCAACAACTCGAACTGTGGCTCGTCGGAAGACTTCATGCGAGAGCGGATGGTGACCATTGGCTCTACAATCTCGCAGTCTTTCAGAGCCTCAATCATCGAGCGCATCACCTTACCTGCGGAGGGAGCCCAACTGCCGTTCTCGATGATGCCGAAACGACGCTTCTGGTAGTTCTTAATCTGCAGATGGTAAAGGAAATCGTGCATCACGGGGAACACACCACCGTCGTAACTCGATGCAGCCACCACGACGGTAGGATAGCGGAAAGCATCCTCGATGACCTCGGCCATATCGTCGCGGCTCAAGTCGCTCACCACCACTTTTGGAGCACCCTTCTTGCGGAGTATCTCTCCCAGATGTTCGGCAGCGGCAGCCGTTCCTCCGTGAATGCTGGCATAAGCGATGAGTATGCCGTCGCTCTCAGGCTCGTACTTGCTCCAGGTGTCGTATAGTTTGATGGCAGTAGCCAGCGGTTCGCCTTTGAGCACAGGACCGTGCAGCGGACAGATGGTCTGAATGTCGAGGGTGGCGGCCTTCTTCAACACGTTCTGCACTTGGATACCATACTTGCCACAGATATTGAAATAGTAGCGGCGAGCCTCGCAAGCCCAGTCATCAGTCTCGTTGACCAAGGCACCGAACTTACCGAATCCATCGGCAGAGAAGAGTACTTTATCCAAACTGTCGTAACTCATAATGACCTCTGGCCAGTGTATCATCGCAGCCCCGATAAACTTTAATTCATGACGGCCCAGCGAGAGCGTATCGCCCTCCTTGACAGTAATGACGCGTCCCTCAAAGTTGCAGCCTTCGAAGAAGTTGGGCAACATTTTAACTGCTGGGGCACTGCAGACGAGTTGCAGACCTGGATAGGTCTCCAGCATCTCAGCGATGAGTGCTGCATGGTCGGGCTCCATATGGTGGGCCACCAGATAGTCAGGCTGGCGACCATTGAGTGCGGCTTTCAGGTTTGCCTTCCACGCCTCGCCTTTGCGACGGTCAGCAGTATCCATTACTGCAATCTTCTCATCGTCAATGAGATAGGAGTTGTAACTCATGCCCTCAGGCACCACATACTGACTCTCAAACAGATCGATGTCAAGATCGTCAACACCGATGTACTTAATGGTATCACTAATCATATTCATAATTATATAATATTCTTGTCTAAGATCTCACGTTTCTTCTGGGCGGCAAAATCGCTGTCGATGCTGTTGTGGATGCTGCCGCAGACATTGGCTGAGAACTGCTGGGCCAGATCGATGAGGCCGTCCCACTGTTCTGTCGTCAGACCTGTCTCGAGCATCTCACGGGTGATGCCGTATTTGATGAGGCCATAGACAAAGCCGGCGTTGAAGTTGTCGCCTGCACCGATGGTGCTGACGGTCTCCATCTGCCGGACAGGGTATTGGCGGGAGATATGGTCTGCACCCCTCACCTCTACAGGCTCTGCGCCCTGGGTATAAATGAAGTTCTTGCAGTAGAAAGAGACCTGTGACTTGTAGACCGTCTCAGCATCGTGCTTGTTGAACATCACCTCGAAGTCCTCCCGACTGCCTCTGACGATGTCGGCATATTCCAGGTTTTCCAGGATATTGGCGTTCAGTTTCACAACCTCGTTCTGATGAGAGGCACGGAAGTTCACGTCGTAGTAGATGATGGCACCTTGTTCACGGGCATATTCAAGGAAACCCTGTACCTGGGGACGGATGACGGGATTGACGGCATAATAGGAGCCGAACATCACGATGTCATCGGGTTGTATCTCTGGGAGCACGAAGTCCAGACGGTCGTGGGGGTGATCTTTATAAAAGATGTATTCCGCGTCGTTCTTCTCGTTGAGGAAGGCCAGTGATATGGGCGACTTCGACTCCGGGTAGACGTTGATGCTGTTGGCATCGACGTGGTTGTCCTCCAGGAACTGGATGATTTTCCTGCCCACACGGTCGTTGCCCGTCTCACTGATGAAGGCGGCCTTGATGCCAGCCCGTCCTAAGGAGATGACGCCATTGAACACTGAGCCGCCAGGCACGGCTCCTATCGGCTGCTCGTCTTTGAAAATGATGTCGAGAATCGTCTCGCCTATACCTATTACTTTTCGCATGGTCTTGATATTTGGTTGCAAAGGTACAAAAAAAGCCATATATAACACAGATTTCCCCAGATAAAATGTCATTATCCGGGGAAATCTGTATAAAAACCGAGACGCTTATGCCTTCAGTCTGTCGGGCACAACGGGCATGGCGCCGTTCTGGGTGCAGACAAAGGCGCTGACCTGTACAGCCGTCTTGTGAGCCTCGGGCACAGACTTGCCATTAAGAATACTGCCCACAAATGAGCCAGTAAATGAGTCGCCGGCACCTACAGTATCAGCGACCACCACCTTCGGGGTCTCCTGGAACGACATCTGACCAGGCGTGAAGACGTAAGAACCATTAGTGCCGCAGGTGAGTACGAGCATGTCGAGATTGTACTTGCCGAGGATCAGCCAACACTTGTTCTCGATGTCGAGGCCGGGATATCCGAACATACGGCCAATGAGTACCAACTCCTCGTCGTTGATCTTCAGGATGTTGCAGCGCTGCAACGACTCCTTGATGACTTCCTTCGTATAGAACTGCTGGCGCAGGTTGATGTCGAAGATCTTCAGACAGTCTTCGGGTGTGAGGTCGAGGAAGCGGTGAATTGTCTCGCGGCTTACCACATTGCGTTGGGCCAGAGAGCCGAAGCAGACGGCGCGGCAGTTCTTGGCAATCTCTTGGATGTCATCGTCGAATGGGATGTTATCCCATGCCACATTCTCCTTGATGTCGTATGTAGGAATGCCCTGCTCATCGAGTTGCACCTGAACAGTGCCCGTGGGGTAGGGAACGCGAGGTAACAAGTCGTTCAGGTCGTGTTCACGGAGTGCCTCGATGGTCTCGTCGGCTAGTTTGTCCTCACCAAGGGCACTGATGGCAATCGTGTTGTCCATGCCTAAGAACTGTCCGGCATGATAGGCGAAGTTGGCAGGTGCGCCACCCAGTTTCTTTCCTTCGGGAAGCACATCCCACAGCACTTCTCCGAGTCCTACTACATATCTTTTCATAAGTTATAAGTTTTATATTTTTATTGTTATTGATTACTTGACACGATTAATATAAGTAAAGAGATAAGCCACACCGACGGCCATCACGATGACAGCACCGGCCTGACCCATCGCATCGCTCATGAAGCCCATGAGCAGCGGGAAGATGGTTCCTCCGAAGAGGCCCATGATCATGAGTCCGCTCACCTCGTTCTGTTTCTGCGGCATGGCCGTGAGGGCCTGTGCGAAGCAGATAGAGAAGATGTTAGAGTTGCCGTAGCCTACGAGGGCGATGGCGGCATAGAGTATCCACTTGTCCGTGCCGAAGAAGAGTCCGCACATCGAGAGGGCCATCATCACGATGCTGATGATGAAGAACGTACGGTTGGGCAGTACGCGGAGGAAGAACGACCCCGTCAGACATCCGACGGTACGGAAGATGAAATAGAGACTTGTGGCAAAGGCTGCCTCATTGAGGGTCATGCCGAGACGCTCCATCAGGATCTTGGGCGCTGTGGTATTCGTACCCACATCGATACCTACATGGCACATGATGCCAAAGAACGAGAGCAGGACGATTGGCGTGCCAAGCAACTTCAGACATTCTGCAAAGGTCGAAGCCTTGCCTTCAATCTTCTCTTCCTCGATAGGTGTCACAGCCAACAGGGCGGCAGCCAGGATGCCCACAACAAAGTAGATGGCAAAGAGCACGCGCCAGTCGTAGCCGAAAGTGGGAATCACCTGCGTAGCACCCCACATGGCCAGATAGGGAGCCAGGAAAGAGGCGATGGCCTTGATGAACTGTCCGAAGGTCAGCGTAGAGGCGAGGTTGCCGCCCCCCATCACCGTCGACACCAGCGGATTGAGCGAGGTCTGCATCAGGGCATTTCCGATACCTAACAGCGAGAAGGCACACAGCATGACGGGGAAGTTCTCTCCAAAGAGAGGTAACAGCAGCGACACGATGGTCACTATGAGCGACAGGAGCACAGTGTTCTTACGTCCGATCTTATTCATCAGCATGCCAGTGGGCACGGAGAAGATCAGGAACCAGAAGAACACTAGCGAGGGGAAGATGTTGGCTGTCGAATCGTTCAGTCCGAGGTCTTCTTTCACATAGTTAGATGCAATGCCCACCAGGTCAACGAATCCCATGGCGAAGAAGCAGAACATCACCGAAATCAGGGCTAGTTTGTTGGTCTTATTCATATCCTTTTTTGTTTGAAATTCTCACTTGATCTCATAGATTGTGGCTTTGCCACCCTTGACTTTCAGCATGCTGTATGGCTCATTAGGGAACACCAGATTGGTCATGGCCATTTTGCCCTCAGCATCGAAAACCTCCATGCTGCACTTGTCAATGAAGATGCGCAGTTGCTTGATCTCCCCGTAGGTGGGGGCAACGGTGACGGCAGGGAAGGCCTCGCTGAAACTGGCATAACTCCTAGTGCGGTCCATCGAGAAAGTGCCCTTCACATGGTCGTATGTCATCACAACTTGCTCGCCCAGCGTGTTTGAGAACACCAGTTCTGTGCTGCCTTTTACGTCGACTACCACCTCACAGGTCTGCGAGAGTTTGCCGGTAGCCTTGCCGCGGATGGCATTCAGTTCTCTGGAGGGTGTCACGCCACAGTAGGTCTCGCCGTTGTATTCAAAGAGGTCGAGGTCTCGGGGCACGCTATTGGCAGAGCGGAACTGCTTGGTAGGTGTCTGGTTGGCGTACTGCCAGTTGCTCATCCATGCCAGTGCGATTCTTCGGCCGTCGGGGGCGTTGTCGAAGGTAACGGTAGCATAGTGGTCCTTTCCATAGTCCATCCAGCGGGTGTCCTGATGTTCGCAAGTGAATTTATGGCCGTCGAAGTCGCCGACGAAATACTGTGTAGCACTGCCACCGAAGGGACCGCCAGGATTGATATTGCAGATCAGCATCCATTTCTGCTTGTCGGTCCCACGCACCTGCAGTTTCATCAGATCAGGGCATTCCCATACACCGTCATGGCAGCCGAGTTCGGTCACGTCGCCAGTGGCTTTGTTGACAGAGACGCCGAACGAACTCTCATAGGTCCAGTCAGTCAGGTTGTTGCTACTGTAGATGCGCATCTCCTGTCCCACAGCCAGGATGAGGTTCCATTTCTGAATCTCTGGGTTCCAGAAACACTTCGGGTCGCGGAAGTCTTCCTGAGTGCTGACGAGTACGGGGTTGCCGGCATATTTCTGAAAGGTCATACCGTTGTCCTTGGATATAGCAATCGACTGTATCTGGCTCCGTTCGCCTGCCGAGGTGTAGAAGGCGACCACCCGGTCGTTCTTCTTATCTACTACGCACGAGCCACTGAAGATGTCACCCAGGGCATCGGGCTCGATGGCGGTGGGCTGGGCCTCCCAGTGAATCAGATCCTTTGAGGTGGAGTGTCCCCACGTCATGTTCTCCCACATCGAGCCATAAGGGTTCCACTGATAATAGAGGTGGTAGACACCATCCTTATAGAACATACCGTTGGGATCGTTCATCCAGCCGTAGACGGGGGTGTGGTGATAGGCAGGGCGGAATTTTTCGCGGTTGGCGGTGTCAAAGTCATCGCTCTGCTTCATCTCACGCCAGCACAGGAAGTCCTTCATGGCTCCCGTAAAGCGACGGTCACCATGGAAGAAGATGTCCAGCAGCACCTCGCTGGAACCGAAGCGCTTGATGTCCAGTGGCACATAGTAATCTACTTTGTCGACGGCCAGGCGCACGTTCAGTTTCTGTACCTGCTGGTTGTTGGACAACACCTTGATGGTGGCATTGTCCTCCCGCTCCTGTACTGGCAGCAGCAGATATTTGTTGCTTACTTCCACGCGCTGCATGGCGTGACTCTTTCCCAACACTTGTGGCTTTCCTTGTGCTGAGGCTCCGATATGCGCCAGCACCACTGCCACCATTGTCATCATCAATTTTCTCATGTTCGTTTTCGATTTATAATTTATGAAGTCTGCTGCAAAGATACATCAAAAAACCTGAATGATACTATAAATAATGTTTCAAATACTAAGAAAAATCGTTCATTGTAACAATTTTATAGTCAATGAACGATTTTTATAGCATGTTGTCTGGTACCCCATCGCGGCTCCTATGTTGATTTTATCAATGGCTTATCATCCATGATGTAACAGAGCCTGTAACAAAGTAATAAATAAAAATAGGAGAATGCTCGCGCATTCTCCTACTCCATTTTTTTCAACCTAACAATTAACCTAACTAATAACACTCTTGTATGAATCATTTTCTGGTGCAAAGTTACAAACAGATATCATTAACAACGATAAATTTTGTTTCAATGACTAATAAAAAACGTTCATTGCAACAAAAGTGTTAGCAATGAACGATTTTTGATATTGTCAGGAGCATTCTCTTACCAAATCCGACTCAATGACCGGACCTGAGCGGTGCTGTTGGCATTGGAAATCGTAAGTTGGTCGTAGATAGACTGTGGGAAGACAAGGTTGGTCATCGACATGGCACCATCTTGAGTGGTGATCTCAATGGACGATTGGTCTACATACAGGTCAACCTGTACGGTGCTGCCTTCCACATTCAAAGGAGCCTGCATCGATGGAATCGAGAAACTGCCATTGAAGTTGGTCTTTCCTGTAGAAGAATTGCGATGAACGGCCAGCATACGGTCTGAGGTCCTGATGTCGATCACGAACTTCTCATCATGGGCGTTGCTGAGCGTGATGGTCGTGTTCTGATCCATGCTGACGTTGATGCGCAACTGATAGGCCGACTTCTGGGCATCGAGCGGCAGAGCCTCGGTGCTGACAGTCTGCCACTGGCTGGCAATCTTGTCTATTTCAGTAACAACGGGACAGCATAGCAACGGCTTTCCACCGAATTCCGTGAGTTTCAGTTCGCGAGGCAATGTCATGGCCGAGCGCCAGGGTGAGCAGGGAACAGCACCTGCGTAGGTCCAGTTGTTCATCCAGCCGATCATAACCTTACGGTCACCCGTGTTGCTCCAGGTCACACCTGCATAGCAGTCCATGCCATAGTCAAGCCAGAGGGGATAGTCGAGGGCATCGGCCTTGAACTCCTTGCCGTCGAAATCGCCTACGAAGTACATCATGCCTGAGCCCTGGATAGGACCGCCAGGGTTGACGCTGACCAGCAATACCCACTTGTTGCCGAACTGGATTAAATCAGGACATTCCCACTGGAAACTGGGACGGCCAGGCAGGTCAACGACAAATGTGCTCAGATGGTTCCAGTTCGTGAGATTGGTGGAGCCATAGAACTCGACACCGCGTGTCCAGCCTTTAGCCAGTGCCATCACCCACTGTTTAGACCCTTCGTGCCAGAACACTTTCGGGTCGCGAAGGTTATCATCGTTGTTTTTGATAACGGGATTGCCTGTATAACGGGTGAATGTCTTGCCGCCGTCGGTAGAGTAGGCGATGCTCTGTTGTTGCTTGCCTGCTACATCGCCAGTCTCACCAGCCGAGGTATAGAGGGCTACCATCGCGTTGGCACCGAAGCCTGCGGTATTGTCCTTGTCGATAACGGCCGAACCGCTGAAGATGGCGCCTAGTTCATCGCGTGTCATCGCCACGCTCTGCTCCTTCCAATGCATCAGGTCGCTAGAGGTGGCGTGGCCCCACGACATGTTGCCCCAGTCATTGCCTTGCGGGTTGTATTGATAAAAGAGGTGATAGGTGCCGTCGGCATAGACCATACCATTAGGATCGTTCATCCAGTTCTTGGCAGGTGTATAGTGGATCTGTGGACGGTACTGCTCATTGTAACTACTTGGCGTGGGAGCCGGTGGTGTGGGGTCAGGTGTCGGATCTGGCGTAGGTGTCGGTGTCGGAGTCGGCGTAGGTGTTGGCGTCGGCTCTGGGTCATCACCTCCACAACCAATGATGGTGACCGCCAGCAAGGCGGTCACCATCATAAAGGATATTCTTTTAAGTATTCGCATAGTTTGCTGTAAACCGTAAACTGTAAACCGTAAACTATAAACTAATTATCTGGTCTTCAGATATTCCAGAGAGTTCTTGGCCAGAGTCAGCACGTTGTCCTGATAGATGTTGTTCTTTGGATGTGCACTCTTGTCGGGCGAGCCGTCACGGTTCTTCAACGAGAACTCGCAACCGCCGTTACCGATGCAGAGTAGGGTACCCTGGAACTCTGTGTTACCCTGCTGGGCCTCCCAGACGTTCATCTGGCTCACCCACCAGATCTGGCTGTCCCATGTGCCCAGCGGATAGACACCGTAGACCTGGGTGCACTGTGCATAGCAAGACTCCTCGGTATTGCCAATGCCCGTCCAGAGACTTGGCAGATTGAAGTACAGGCAGTTGTGGTCTTCTGTCCAACCCGGACCCTTGAAGGCAATGAGTTTCGTGTCGGCAGTAGTCTCCACCTCGAGTCCCTTGTAGATAGGATGCGTTGAGTGATCCTTCTTGAACTTGTGGTCGGGGTTGAGTTCGACAGCCATTCTCCAGGTATCCTCGTTGATGCCACCCTCTCCGAAGCCGAAGGCGTGGTCGTTGCCCTTCATCTCGTCAAGGTTGATGCGGCCCAGGTGTCCGGCATAGACGGTGGCATGGCTCCAGAGCAGCATACTGCCGCCATTCTTGTACCACTCGCGGATGAACGGAGTGGCTGCCTCAACGTTGGCGGGGATGTTCCACACGTCACTCTCGCTGACACCCTCAAGGTCACGCAGCCAGAAGAGCACACGGAACGGCTCAACATCGTCGACACTCTTGATATCATCGAAGCATACAAACTGAGCGGTAGGATAGGTCTCGTGCAGCCAGAGCCATGCAGAAGCCTCGTCGTCGTCGCCATTCTCAACCAGTTCTTCAGGAGTGCCATAGATACTCAGGAAACCGATGGCGGTCTTACCAATACGGAGCGAAGAAGTGGTGGAAAGAGAGGTACCCTTATCGTTCTGGGCTACCAGTTTCACCTCCCATGTGTCGCCAGTCTCCACGTCACTGATGGTATAGTTCGTTGCAGAACCGGAGAGAGTCTCATTGATGGTACGCAAACCATTGGTGGCTGTCAGGAGGATGCTAGAGGCATCGGCAGCCTTGTTCCACTCTACCAGAGCGTCGTAGCCGCCTGTCTTATCCAGTTGGCTCATCTGCACACCGGTGATGCTGGTGGCACCCTCACGAGTGTATGCTTTGATGACGCCAGTAGAAATGTTGTTGCCATCAGAAGCCTTGAAGACATACTCAAACGGCACGTTGGTGGGTATATTCTTGTGCGTAAAACTGTTGCCGCTGACGGTCTCGGTACTTGAGAGCGTTCCGTCGCGGTAAGTGATGACACGCATCTCGGTACCCTGTGACGGCCACGTCCAGGTGTAGTCGTCGCCAGAAAGTTGACCTGTGATCTGTGAGGCGTCGGGTGCGCTGAGTTTCATTGCCTCGCGCTCGATGTCCTTGTCCTGACAGGAGGTAAGGAGACCCCCTCCGACTCCCCCAAGGGGGAGAGCAGTTGCCAAATATACTGCGAATTTAATGATATTCTGTTTCATATTAATTCTATTATATTAAAGTATGATAACTTGTTTGTATTCATCCCCTCCCCCGTAGGGGAGGGTTTAGGGAGAGGTCTTCTTTAATTGTATCCCTTGTTCTGGGTATAAAGACCAGGTACATAGTAGAGTTGGATGTACGGCAGCGGGAAGTACTCGTTCTTGCCCGGTGTGTAGTGGGCATCCTTATAGTACTGTGCATAGGTCTGTCCGTTGTATTCCACATCCTTCTCAGTCTCGAAGAAGGCATTCAGGACCTCAGAGGCGATACCCCAGCGGCGCAGGTCGAAGTAGCGGCCGTTCTCCATGGCAAGTTCCAGACGGCGCTCCCAGCGCAGGCATTTACGGGCTGTATCCGCATCCTTGAAATAGGAGTCTGGATAGAGGGCAATATCGCACTGGTCGGCTGCGTAGTTAATATGCTTGCTGATAGAGTTCTTAGCGCGCTCACGGATGGCATTGATGATGTCTTTTGCCTCGCTGAGTTGACCGGTCTCGATAAGAGCCTCGGCACGCATCAGCATCACATCGGTATAGCGAAGCACATAGTCGTTCATGGGGAATGCCTGCCAGGGATAGTCGTATGCCTCACCATTGCTACGCTGTGGCACCTCCTTCAGGGAAGTATAGTAGCCGTAGGTGTTGGGGGTACGAGAGTTGTCGGTTGTCATGGTGAACTCTGACTCATATTTGTAGGGGAAGGAAGGCATACCTACGGTGTGGAAGAGGCGCGGATCCCATTTCTGATCGGTAGGAATACCGTTAATAGGATAGTCGGTCACCTTGTTGTAGTCGTCGAACATGGGCAGACCGTCCTTGGTCTTGAAGGCATTCACGAGGTTCTGTGTGGGCTTATGGAAGTCCCATCCGCAAGACCAGATGCCCCAGCAGCCATTCAGCATGTTACTCCAGTTGGCACGGCCGAAGCGGGTGTTGTCGTCCTCATAGTTAGAGTGCTGTACAGCGAAGATGCTCTCCTTGGAGTTCTTATACTCAGGCAGGAAGATGTCGCCAAAGTCCTCGAGATAGCCGTACTGTGAGTTCTGTACTACTGCAGTATACTCAAGCACTTTCTGCATGTATTCCTTGTTGATGTGGCTGATACCGGTGTTATCCTCATATCCGTTGCCCCATGCCATTGTCAGGTAGCACTTAGCCAGATAGGCTGCTGCGGCAATCTTGTTGGCGCGTCCACCGTCAGCCTGCTGAGCGGGCAGTACATCGTAGGCGGCCTTGAAGTCGGCCACGATCTTCTGCATCAGTTCCTCGTGAGTGAACTCATCGTTACGAGTCTGTTCCTCAGAGTGTACCGAGTAGACCTCCTCATCAATCCAGGGTACCTGGTTCCACATCTGCACCAACTTGAAGTAGAAGTGTGCACGGAGGAAACGGACCTCACCCTCGCGGATGGCCTTTGTCTGGGCATCCATCGCTGCATCGTTAGCCAATGAAACCAAAGCACGGTTGCAACGGCTGATGGAGCAATAGAAGTGATACCAGAGTTCGTCCATGTGGTCGGGAGTGGAAGCGGTCAATGATGACCAAACCTCTACCGGGTGGTAGTTGGTGTCGGTAGTTCCCGAACCGCCCTTCATGGCATCGTCGGAAGATACGTCTCCGTAAGGCCAGAGGTTAAACGGATAGGTGTACCAGTCGTCACCTAACTTAGCATAGGCAGCCGTCACCATCTCTTCAGGCTGACTCATGGCCAGATCCTCATTGATGACGCCTTTGGGCGTAACGTCTATGAAATCGTTGCAAGAGGTAAGAAGACCCCCTCCAACTCCCCCAAGGGGGAGAGCAGTTGCCAGATAAACTGCGATCTTGATTATATTCTGTTTCATACGATTTGTTTCTTTTTATAATGACTTGTTTTGTATTCATTCCCTTCCCTTTTAAGGGAGGGCTAGGGAGAGGTCTCTTTATTAGAACGAAGTTTGAATGCCAAACGAGAACGAAGTGCTGTTAGGATACATCCAACGGGGGTTCTCAGGATCTGAGCAAGTCAGCGAACTGCTCTTCACGGTGAGCAGGTTGTGACCAGAGATGTAAACACGGGCGCTGGTCATGTTCAACTTGCTGAGGAAACTCTTCGGCAGGTTATAACCAATCTGCACCTGGCGGAGTTTACCATAAGAGCCATTCTCTACGAAGTAGGTAGAAGTACGGTTTTCATTACCAGTGTTGTTCGTGGTCAGCGCGGGAATGCTGCTGCCAGTGTTGGCTGTGGTCCAGGCGCCGAGCATGCGGTTACCCTTGTTCGAACCGGCATCGGTGATGCTATAGAAGTCGGTCTGGAACTTCTGGTCGTTGTAAACATCCTGACCAGCCACACCCTGCCAGAACATGTTGAAGTCGAAGTCTTTATAACTCAGGTCGACATTCAGACCCCAAGAGAAGTTGGGCACTGGCGAGAAGATCCAGGTCTGGTCCTGCTCGTTGATGATACCGTTACCATCGAGATCAGCATACTTCAGACCACCCACACGGGCATTCTCCTGACCGCTGGCCAGCACTTCCTCACGGTTCTGGAACAATCCGTCGACGACATAACCCACGATGGATCCGTAGGGACGGCCAGACTCCACGAGGTTCTCCTTGGCGGTATGGACATACGAACCTGTTGTTGTCTCAGGCAGGTAAGTCACCTTTGAGCGATAGAAGTCGATATTGCCGTTGATGTTGTAATGCAAACCATACTCCGTGGTATGACGGTAGCCGAGAGCCAATTCCATACCCCAGTTCTGCAGGCTGGGACCGTTGAGCCATGAGGCACCACCTTCACCCATCGAACCGAGATAGGCAGGATTGATGAGCATGTCCTTCACCTTTTTAATATAAGCATCGAAGGTACCGTAGATAGAACTGCCGAGGAAACGGAAGTCGAGACCGACGTTCCACTGCTCGGTGGTCTCCCACTTCAGGTCATTGTTCTGAGCCTGTGTGGCACGGAAGCCGGAGGGGAATGTACCGCTGTTCTGCAGTCTCAGGTCATAGGCGGTCGACTCGTTGCGCTCGCCACCGTAAGTGGCAGCATAGAGTCCGTAGCGGGCGTAGTTGGAGATAGCCTGGTTACCGGTTTGTCCCCAAGAGGCACGTATCTTAATATCGTCGATCCAAGGCTGCTTCAGGTGCTGAGAGATACGATAACCAATCGTAGCAGCGGGGAAGTTACCATAGCGGTTGTTCTCACCGAAACGGCTGGAACCGTCGTGACGGATGGTGAACGAAGCGAGCACCAGATCCTTGAAGTTGTAGTCTACCTTGCCGAAGAATGATACGAGGTTGTAACCCTCCTGGATACCGCTGGCGCGCTGGGTGCCGGTAGCAGCATCGGGGAACATATAGTCGTAGTTCTCAAGTGCGAACATCTGGGCATAGGCGTTGTTGCGGTCTTCCACGTCTCTGTGCAGTTCGATACCGCCTAAGAGGATGAAGGAGTGGTCTACGCCGATGTTGAAACTATAGTTGGCTGTATTTGACCAGGTCCACTTCACAGAAGTCTTGGCGCCCATGTTGGCTGATGGGGTATCGTTGTTCACCACGTCAGAGTGGTAGGTATAAGCAACGCTGTGGATATTCTCTGACCACAGGTCGAGACCGAAGTTGGAGCGGAGCAGCAAGCCCTTGATAGGCTCGATGTTAATGAAGGCGTTACCGAATATACGCCACATCTTCAGGCGGTTGTCGCGGTTGTGATAGAGTTCGCGCATCGGGTTCTGGCGGTCGCTCATACCACCCACAGGACCAGAGAAGGTCACACCGTCCTCTTCATATACAGGAAGTGTCGGGGCCATCTTCAGGGCATTCTCCAGCGGCTGGCAGTCCACCTGGTTGGAGTAGGTGATAGTGGCATTCTCACCGATAGTCACCATCTTGTTCACCTTGAAACTGGTGTTGATACGACCTGAGAAACTCTCGAAGTCGGTATATTTCAGGATACCTGCGTTCTTCTTATAACCAAACGAGAAGAGGGCTGAAGACTTGTCGGTAGCATTAGAGATCGAGAGGTCGTAACTCTGTGAGAAGCCAGTACGGGAGATTTCCTTCAGCCAGTCGGTGTTGCTGAAACGCATGGTCTTCTTCAGGTTGACATAACCGTCATAGAGACCATCGACAGTAAACTGGCGCATCTGACCTGTTGCAGGATCGTAAGCCTGGATGGGCACACCGTTCTGGGCGTTCAGGTTCAGACCGTAGTTAGAAGCATAGGCCACGGGGTCGAGACCGTCGTTCATGGCAGCCTGTGCCATGGCTGTGGCATACTCCGACGTATTGGCCAGATCCATCATCGTCTGCTTGTTGTACACCTGGGCAGTCAGATTGGCAGAGAAGTCTACCTTCACCTTGTCACCCTTCTTACCGCTACGGGTGGTGATGATGATCACACCGTTAGCAGCGCGCGATCCGTAGATAGAGGCCGAGGCAGCGTCCTTCAACACCTGCATCGACTCGATATCGTTCATGTTCAGGGTGTTCAGGTTGGTCGTTGTGGGCACACCATCGATGACGAAGAGGGGGTCCTGAGAAGAGTTGAAAGAACCGATACCACGAATACGGACGGTACCAGCACCTACAGGCGAACCATTGCTGGTAATCGTCATGCCGGGCACCTTACCCTGCAGGGCACGCATCGGGTCTGTGTCAGAAGAGGTCTTCAGTTCCTTGGTCTCCACTACTGATACAGAACCAGTCAGGTCGGCCTTACGCTGAGTAGAGTAACCTGTGACCACCACCTCTGCCAGTTCCTTGGCATTGTCGGTCATCGTCACCTGCATGCCGTCCTTGGCGGGCAGTTCCTGTGTGTTGTAGCCGATGTAGGAGAAGACCAGCGTCTTTCCTGCCTCGACCTTCAACTTGAAGTTACCGTCGAAGTCGGTGATTGTACCGTTCGAGGTTCCTTTCTCCATCACCGTGGCACCGATGACCGTCTCGCCTGTGGCGTCGACCACCGTTCCACTGATTTCTGTCTGCGCGTACATTATAGTACTCGTCAGAATGAGTGCAAGACTCAGAAACAGTTTCTTTAGTTGTTCCATTGTTGACAGTTTAATAATTAATTAGTAATGTTTGAATAAAAACTGCCGCAAAGGTCGTTACTATTTTAGTAAAGGGCGTAAAAATATCGTTCATCGCGTGCAAAATTTGTTTCAATGTAACATTTTTGCTACGAAATGAACGATTATTGATAGTGATTGCTGTTGTCAGGTTAATCGGAAAGTTCCTTTGTCTGTCGGCTGATGTCGGCTGCACTTTCCTTGATGCGGGTGGTGATGTCGGCAACCTCGTCGGCTGGCAGCATGCGCAGATTTTCGGAGAGTACCTGTGTAAAGCCGCTGATGATGTTGAGAGGTGTGCGGATCTGATGGTACATATCTTGGATGAAGGTGGTCTTCTGGCGGTTGGTCTCGAGTTTTAACTGGTAGGCACGAGTGAGTTCTTCGTTCTGCTGTTCTAGTTCTGCGTTGACGTGCTGGATGTTGGCGACGCTCTCGGCCAGCGACTGCTGCATGCTGACGAAACTGTTGTTGAGCCGCCCTATGCTATCCCGGCGAGGACTCTCTGACAGGGGTACATCAAACTGACCTCCTGCGATACGGCGGGCGGCGAGGTCCAACTGACTCAGCGGCTGTATGGCGTGCCTGACAATCAGATAACAGAAGAGCATGAGCAGCAGGAGCCCGATACCGATAATGATCCACACGGTGGTGAGCAGACTGTTGTAGCGAGCGTAGATGTCGCTCTCAGGGCAGACAATGGCGATGCTCCATCCTGTGCGCTCCAGAGGCCGGTAGAGGATGAAGGCCGGGTTGTCATCCACGATAGTCTGCAACACACCACTATGACCTGCAAGCATGTCTCTGCCCATCGCTTCTATCTCGCTACGCACTCTCGGGTCTGGATCGCTGAAGATACTCTCGCGATAGATCTTTGCCGTGTCGGGGTGTACGAGATAGGTACCCGTACGTCCCATCATAATGGCTGATGAATTGGGATAGGGTTTCAAGGGGCTGATGATCTCGCTGAGCCACTTTAAGGTGAGGCTGGCAGTCATGGAGCCGATAAACTGGCCACTGGCATTGCGCATCGGGCAGCAGTAGGACGTGAGGATGTCGGGCGAGGAGAGCGTGCCCTCGTTGTAATCGTCGAAGGCCTCAATCCAGCAGGCCTTGCCGAGTGTGCGGGGCGTCTTGTACCACACGGCATCAAAGTACTCGAACGGTCCTTCCCGTACGGTCGTGATGCTGTCGGGGATGCCCGCTTCCTTGTCAGCAGACATATTGTGTCGCAATGAATAGGCAGAGAAATAACGGCCCATCTCAGGGAAGTAATTGGGCTCCATCGAGATGGCAAAACCAGCGAGGAACGGATTCTCGGCTACGGTGCGCCGTGAGAAGGCCAGCAGGGAGTCGGGAGTCAGGTGGTGGGGCGTGGTCTGTGCCATGAAGTTGGTCACGGTCTCCGTCTCATCGATGATGCCATTGATGCGTTCAGCGGTGTTGTCGAGCAACTGCGAGGCACGCTGGATGGCTGCACGCTGAATGAAACTCTTGGCACGGTAGAAGAGGAAATCGAAGAGCAGGACGAAGACCACCGTGACGATGAACACGATGACGATGCCGAGACGTAGTGACATCCGCTGCTGGATATATCGGAAGATTCGCATCATAGGCCGGCAGGTTCTTTAATGAGTTGATCCAGCAGTTGGGTGATGGTTTCCGACTTCTGGCTGACCTCAGTTTGCAATTCTTCCATCTCAGCCCGCGAGAGGCGTTGGTAATCGTGGCAGATGATTTCCGTGCTGCGGCAGATGTCATCCACAGGCGCAGCCATGCGGTCTGTCAGGTCGTGCAGGAACTTGACCTTCTTATCCTCGTAGGCCTGCGCCTCTTGGTAGGCGGTCTGCAACTCTTCATTCTGGGCGCTCAGGGTTGCCCGCTTTTGCTGCATCTCTTCCATATAGGTGCGTAACGAGCGCTGCATCCTTTTCAGGCTCGTCTGCAGGCGGCCTGTTTCGTGCTGTTGCTGCGTATCAGGAATCTGTGTGTTCAAGTCACCGCTGGCAATGCTCTGGGCAGCGTTGGCCAACAAGTGGAGGGGCCGCAAGTGATGTGCAATGACAAAGTAGAGGATGCAGATTAATATCAGCACACCGCAAATGCTACTGGCCATGATGATGCGATTCATTCTCGAGAATCGGCCATAGACATCCTCTGCCGGGCACATGGCTGTGAGGCTAAACGGACGTGTACCAATAGGTTGTGAGAAGATGATCATCTCGCGCCCTTCATACTCGATCTCTCGATAACTACGTTCGCTGCCGGTGATAAAAGCGTCGAACCGACTGCTGTCATTTCGCGTCACGAAGAGTTGTACGTTTGGCAACAATTGCTTCATGGTTGCCAAAGAGCCGTTCTCATCGACAAGCCGTTCCAGACGCGAACGATTTATCCGTAGTTGCTGATGCTCAAGACGCGCCGTCATTTCTGCCTGTCGCAGCGTGTTATCTATGCGTACGACGGTATTCTCCAGCGCTTGTAGCATGGTGTCAACAGATTCGTCGTAAATGGTTTCTTGAGAGAAACCGTTCAACAAGATGATGACAATGCCGACAATGGCCACTACGAAACCCGACACCCACAATGTGAGTTGTGTGGCGAACGAGGTACGGATTTTCTGTAGTGGACTCATCGCATTTATTTGTCTTCTTTCAATTCTTGTGTTTAGCCTGAGAATGTTATTTTGCTTGCAGGTCGGAGGGGCTGACGCCGAACTCGTCCTTGAAACACTTCGTAAAGTAGGATGGAGCCGTAAAGCCTACATCGTAGGCTACCTCAGAGACATTCTTACCCGTCGTCAGCAATAGTTGGTACCCCTTGTTGAGCCGGGCCGTACGGAGCAGTTCAACGGGTGATGAGCCTGAAATGGTCTTCACCTTGCGGTAGAGTTGTACGCGACTGAGGTTCATGGCGGCAGCCAGATCGTCGACGCTGAGGTCGCTGTTGCCTAACCGAGCCTCGACCACCTTCTTGAAATGGACGATGAAAAGGGGCTCGTCTTTTTGGGGGGCATTTTCGGGAGAGGTGGCGTTAGGCGTCTGGAGTGGGGGGGCTTCTGCGGCAGAGTCTGCACTTGGAGCATTCTCGTTCCTCGCTCCACTCTCCTCCCTCTTCGAAAGATGATCCTCCACCTCCTCTGGTATCTCCATGTTCCACAGGTTGTTGACCACACGTTCGCGCTGAGCCGAGACTTTGCTACGGTGATAGAGGTAGAAGAGTACCATTGCCAGCACCAAGAGGGCAATCAGGATAAGGGCCAGCAGGGTGATAGTGCGCTGGGTGGCCAGTTGGTGAAGATAGCCACTCGCCTTCTGCTGGAGTTTCTCCAGGTTCTGTGCCTTCCTCATCACTTCGTTGCTCTCAAGCAACAGAACCTTGGCATTATCCCGTGTGACGAGAGCCGATGTGAGAAGGACTTCTTTCTGATAGGGCTTGCCGTCGAGGATGTCGAGGGCCAGTTGCAGCAACTTGTCACCACAGGTGGGATAGATATAGGTGGCATCGAGCAGCGAGTCGCGCACCTGCTGTATGCCGCCGTCCTCTCCTGGCAGGCCGTCGATGCCTGCGAAGAGCGGCAGACGGGCCTTCCGGTCAATGAAGGCTTTGCGGGCGCCGATGGCAGAACGGTCGTTATGCCCGAACACCAGGTCGATGGTATTTAAGTCACCCTTCCACGACTTGACAGCCTGGTAGGCTGTCGGCTCCGTCCAGTCTCCTTGCAGTTCTGTCACGACCTTGATTCCCGGGTAGGCTGCTAAGGCATCGTCGAAACCACGGCTGCGCTCGTCGGCAGGAGAGGAACCTTTCAGTCCGACAATCTCCATGATATTCCCCTTTCCGCCGAGCAGCGATGCCGCATACTCACCCATCTGGCGCCCCATCTCGTAGTTGTCGGCGCTGACGAAGGCGGTGTACTTCTGAGAGTTGGTCTTACGCTCAAAGACGATGACGGGGATGCCCATGTCATAGGCACGGTCGATGGCGGGGTTGACGGAGGTGAGTTGGTTGGGAGCCACGATCAAGAGGTTGATGCCGCTGCTGACGAGGCTGTCGATCTGCTGGATCTGCCGCTTGGAATCGTCGAGGGCGGCAGCAAAGCGCAGTTCCACACCTTCATGGAAATTGGTCTCCATCTTCATCTCTGAGTTCTGCCAGTTACGCCAGATATCCTCAGAGCATTGCGACACCCCGATCACATATTTAGTTTTTTTCTCGGAGCATGAGGTAAGGACGATTCCCATCCCTACTACAAGCATCCCCAGAATGAAAAGTCTTCTCCTCATGGGCAGATTAGTATTAAGTTGGTGCAAAGATACAATAAAAAATGGAAAAAAGAAGGGAAAAACGAAAAAAAACATGTAACTTTGCCGATTAAATGATGAAATATAACACATATACCCTCGATAACGGCCTTCGTTTGATCCACCTGCCATCAGCATCTCAGGTAGTGTGGTGTGGCTATGACCTGGCTGTCGGCTCCCGCAACGAGGAGTCTGGCGAGGAAGGACTGGCGCACTTCTGTGAGCACATGACTTTCAAGGGTACGGAGCGTCGTAGTGCCTTGCAGGTAATCAACGACCTGGAGCGTGTGGGAGGCGAGTTAAACGCGTTTACCAACAAGGAGGATACCGTGTTCTATGCCGCCGTTACGAAGGATCATTTCATGAAGGCGGTGGATCTGCTGACAGACATTGTCTTCCACAGCCAGTATCCCCAGCATGAGATAGACAAGGAGGTGGAGGTCATCTGCGATGAAATCGAGAGTTACAACGACTCTCCCTCCGAACTGATCTATGACGAGTTTGAGAATCTGATCTTCCAGGGCCATCCGCTGGGCCATAACATCCTCGGGCGGGCTGACCTGCTACGTACTTATTCGACTGCTGATGCCTTGCGCTTCACACATCGCCACTATCGTCCTGACAACGCCGTGTTCTTCGTGTATGGCGATGTGGACTTCAAGCGGCTCTGTGAGAGGTTTACAGTTTACAGTTTACGGTTTACAGATGATTTGCTGGCAAGCCCTCCATCTATTCAGCCTCAAGTGTATTCATCTGTAAACTGTAAACCGTCAACTGTAAACAAAGAAATCGGCTCTCATCAAGCCCATGTGATGATGGGCTGCCGGGCCTATCCTTTTAATGATCCAAGGCGCATGACGCTCTACCTCCTGAACAATATATTAGGCGGTCCGGGGATGAACGCCCGTCTGAACCTCTCTCTGCGGGAGCGCCACGGACTGGTCTATACGGTGGAGAGTTCGATGACCGCCTATTCCGACATGGGGGTGTGGAGTGTCTATTTCGGCTGCGACCATCATGATGTCAACCGTTGCCTGCGACTGGTTCGTCAGGAACTGGACCGCATGATGCTCCGTCCTCTCTCTGCCTCACAACTTTCTGCTGCCAAGCGGCAACTGAAGGGACAACTCGCCATTGCCTGTGACAATCGTGAGCAGTTCGCCATTGATTTTGGCCGGAGTTATCTCCATCACGGACATGAGCGAGACCTCGACAGCCTCTTTGCCCGTATCGATGCCGTCAGGGCAGAGGATATACAGCAAGTGGCAGGAGAACTCTTTCCTGCCGACAACCTTACAACGCTTATTTTCAAATAGAAGCCCGTCAGGCGTATTGGTGAAGATACTGGCGGATGGCTTTGCGGGCAGCACCAAGACGGTGCTCAACCGACTTGTAGTCCTCACCGAGGTGTGTGGATATCTCGCTGACCTTCATGCCGCCATAGATGTGCAGGCGATAGACCTCGCGGCAGTTCTCCGGCAGACGGGCAAGACCGTGTTCCAGCCGTTCTGTGATTTCCTGAACGGAGAAGACTGACTCTGTTGATGTGGTCTCCATCATGCTGCTGTGGCGGATGATGTGCTCATACTGCTCGTGGTGAGCGCGGCGACGGAAATAGGATATGATCAAGTGGTTTGTGGTGGTATAGACTAAGGCTGGCAGGGTGAACTCGGAAATCATCTTGCCACAGGTAAGCAACTTGAGGAAGACATCCTGAATGATGTCTTCCGCCAAGTCTCTTTCCCCGAGACGGCTGCTGGCGTAAGCCAGCAACTCGTCGCGGTGAGCAATGTAATAGTTTGATAAAGTTTGGTTGTTACTCATTGATGACCCGCTGAATGGTTCCATCCTCGTTGTAGAACAGACGCTGTACCTTCAGGGAGCGCAGGTGGGTCACGTCGTTGGAGGGAACGCAGTCATGGTAGAACAGGAACCACTCGCCCTTGTACTCGACGATGCTGTGGTGGGTGGTCCATCCTACGACGGGGTCGAGGATCACGCCCTGATAGGTGAACGGGCCGTAGGGGTTGTCGCCGATGGCGTAGCAGAGGAAGTGGCTGTCGCCGGTGGAATAACTGAAATAGTACTTGCCGTTGTACTTGTGCATCCACGAAGCCTCGAAGAAGCGGTGTGGGTCACCAGCCTTCAGGGGCTGTCCGTCCTTGTCGATGACGATGACATCGCGGGGAGCCTCTGCGAACTGCATCACATCGTCGCTGAGACGGACCACGCTGCTGGGCAGGGCAGGTACGTCGGCGGGGGCGAAGAGTTGGGTCTTCTTGTCTGCGGCAGGGCCAAGGTCGATGCCCGATTTCAGCAACTGCTGGGGTGACTTGTACCACTGGAGTTGTCCGCCCCAGAGACCACCGAAGTAGCAGTAGATCTGTCCGTCATCGTCTTTGAACACACAGGGGTCGATGGAGTAGGAGCCGCGCATGGGTTGTTCCTGGGGAATGAACGGACCCTCGGGCTTGTCGGCAACGGCAACGCCCAGGTGGAACACGCCGTTGTAGTCCTTGGCAGAGAAGATGAGATAGTATTTGCCGTCTTTCTCGACGACATCATTATCCCACATCTGCTTCTCAGCCCAGGCCACCTGGTCGACGCTGAGAATCATACCATGGTCGGTGACCTCGCCGTTCTCCACATCGTCCATCGACACCACGTGGTAGTCTTTCATCTGGAAGTGCCCGCCGTCGTCGTCGAAGGCTGCCCCTGCCTCCCAGTCATGGGAGGGATAGACGTAGAGGCGTCCGTTGAACACATTGGCAGAAGGGTCTGCATAAAAATCGCTGGGATAAAGATAGCGTGGCTTCATAACTCTTTTTCTTTTGTTAGTTTATATTAGTTTTAAAATAAATCTTCCTGTTGCTGGTCATTCAGACGGCGGCGTCCTGCCAGTTCTGCCTGCATGCTCTCATTATACTCTTTGCTGATAGGGTAGAAGTAGAGGGCGATGACACCCACGCCGAAGAGGATGGCGGGCACGATGCTCGAGACGAGGCGGATGCCTTCCATGGCCGTCTCGTTCTGGAAACTGGCACCGCCAGATACGTAGCCGAACATGCTGATGATCACACCGGCGATGGCGCCTCCCAGACCCAAGCCTAATTTCAGCGCGAGGATGATGCCTGAGAAGCAGAAGCCCGTGGCGCGACGGTAGTTCTGATACTCGATGTGGTCGGCTACGTCGGCAATCATGGCCCACAGCAGCGGGACGGTCGGGGCGTAGGCGAGCGACTTCAGGACATTGAGCACGAACATCAGGCTGACGTCAGTCGGCGAGGGGATATAGAAGAGGGCGGTAAAGAAGGCTGTCATCGAAAGACAGATCATAAACACCTTCTTCTTGCCATACTTGTTGGCCAGGAATCTGGATAGCAGGATGACGCCAATGAACTGTACGACGGCCCCCGTCATATTAAATAAGGAGAATCCCACCGAGTAGGTTTCATTCTGCTCGATGTCCAGGCCGAAGAACGTCAGGAAGTCGTAGAGCGACTTCTGGTCGATGTTATACTGGAAGTAGAAGTTCATGGCCGACCCCCACATCGCCAGGGTGATGAACAGCGCAAAGGTGAGCAGGGCCATGGAGTTCCACGACACGTCCGACAGCGTGTCCTTGATATCCTCTTTGATATTGGTTTCTTGTGTGGAGGGGGGCTTGATGCGCTCCTTCGTCACCAGGAAGGTCACGACCATCAGCACCAGGGCGATGCAGGCGAAGAGGGCGATGGTGCAGACCCACCCGTGTTGATTGTCACCTCGTCCGAAACTGTCTACCAGCGGGAGGGTGAATCCCTGTACCACGAACTGGGCGATGGTGACGGCGATGAAGCGGATGGTGGTGATGCTCGTACGCTCCTTGATGTCGCTGGTCATCACACCGCCCAAGGAGGAGTAGGGGATGTTGTTGAAGGAGTAGGCCGTCATCATCAGCACGTAGGAGATGGTGGCGTAGGCGGCTACCGTCGACTTCTCCTGGATGCCGGGATTATAGAACGCGAGCACATAGAACACGCAGAAGGGGATGGCCGTCCACAGCACCCACGGGCGGAACTTGCCCCATCGGGTATTGGTGCGGTCGGTGAGAAGGCCCACCGATGGATCCACGATGATGGCAGAGATGCTGCCGATCATCAGGATACTGCCTGCCACGGCACCGTCCAGTCCAAAGACATCTGTATAGAACTTCAACTGGAAAATCATCATCATCTGGAACACCAGATTGGCGGCAAAGTCTCCTAGCGAGTAGCCGAACTTCTCCCCGAGCGATATTTTTTGTGAAGCATCATCCTTCATCGTTCTGACTGTATGTTTGTGTAGTGCATGTTTGATTTCGCTTGCAAAGTTACGCAAAATTGCGCCAAAAGACATTATGATATGTTACAGACTTTTTTCGAAATGTTTCATCTGACAAGAAAAATAAAGTATTTGATGATTTCATCGAACTTTTTTCGTATATTTGCATCATCAAATTAAAATCTGATGAAGAAATTTGTCTTTTTGATAACCGCACTTCTGAGCGTGTCATTTCTGGAGGCCAAGGTGACGATGCCTCAACTCTTTCAGTCGGGCATGGTGCTCCAGCGCGGTAAGGCCATCCCCATTTGGGGAACGGCAGACGCGGGTGAGACTGTCACGGTCACTTTCAATAAGAAACAGTATGCCACCGTGGCCGACGAGCAGGGCCGCTGGCGGGTGGACCTGCCCAAGATGAAGGCAGGAGGCCCCTATGAGTTGACGGTTAACGGTTTACGGTTTACAGATGTTCTTATCGGCGATGTGTGGCTTTGCTCAGGACAGTCGAATATTGACGTGCATATCGAGCGGGTCTATCCGCAATATGTCAAGGAGGTTGATGCCTACGAGAATCCACAGATCCGCCTGTTCCGTGTGCAGAACGATACCGACACCCATGGCGTGAAGGATGACATACGTCCCACCAACATCAACTGGAAGCCCCTGAACAAGCAGAACGCCTGGCCTTTCTCCGCCGTAGGCTATTTCCTCGGCAAGCGGATGTTTGAGAAGACGGGTGTGCCGCAGGGCATCATCGTCAACAGTTGGGGAGGCACGCCCATCGAGGCCTGGATCTCTGCCGACTCCCTGCAGCGCGACTATCCGATGCTGGTCAGGCGGACGGCGATGTATCAGAACGATGCCTATGTGAAAGCCCAGATGCAGGCCAACGGCGAGGCCGGCAGGCAATGGGATAGCCTGCTCAATGAAGGAGAGGAAAAAGGAAAGGGGAAAGAGGAAGGAGATTACTTATATGCTTCTCTGGCATTCGACGATTCGGACTGGAAGACTATCAACCAGAACGACTGGCAGTGGCGGGGCGTCGGCAGCGTATGGCTCCGACAGCATATAAATATAAATAAGGAACACGCGCGCAAGGCGGCACGGCTCCTGTTGGGTACCCTCTTCGACCAGGATGTCACCTATCTCAACGGCCAGGAGGTCGGACATACCTATTATCAGTATCCTCCGCGCCGCTATGACATCCCGGAGGGCCTGTTGCGCGAGGGCGACAACGTGATTACCGTGCGCTTTATCAACAAGTACGGGGCTGCCCATTTCATCCCCGAGAAGCCTTATATGCTCTGCTTTGGCGACGACCGTTGCTCGCAGAACCCCATGCCCGGGGATGTCATTCCTTTGGGAGAGACGTGGAAGATGCACGTCGGTGTCGAGATGCCTTCGTGCCCCAGCGGCGATGTGTCGCTGCAGAATCTGCCCACCACACTCTATAATGCCGTGCTCCATCCCCTGGCGCCCTATGCCCTCAGCGGTGTGGTGTGGTATCAGGGTGAGTCGAACACAGGCAACCCAGCCCCCTACGCTGACTATCTGAAGAAACTGATGGGCTGCTGGCGTGACCGTTGGCAGGACCAGCAGATGCCTTTCGTCATCGTCCAGTTGGCCAACTACGACGGCCGTCAGCAGACCGGCTTCCCACGTCCTGTCGTCTATCAGGAAGAGCCCGTCAACAGCGGCTGGGCACAACTCCGCGAGGCTCAGCGCACCGTCGCCAAGGCTGATCCCTATGCCGAACTCGCCGTCATCAACGACCTCGGTGAGACCGTCGACATCCATCCCCTGCGCAAGAAGGAAGTGGCAGAGCGCGTCGGTCTCTGCTTCGACCGCCTCGTCTTCCACGACAAGAAGGCAAGCCTCTCGCCCGAGGTTGTTTCTGCCGAAGTGAAGGATGCCCAGATTATCCTGACCCTCGACCAGCCCATCCAGTCTGGAGAACTCCATGAGTTTGAAATCGCAGGCTCCGACGGGAAATTTGTGAATGCCGAAGCCACAGCCAATGGCAACACAATAGTAGTCAAGGCGGCAGCAAATTTTTCACTCTTCACTCTTCACTCTTCACTTAAACTCCGCTACGCCTGGAAGGACAATCCCCTCAAGGCCAATGTCCGTTCGCTGGGTGGCTTGCCCATGTCCTCCTTCGAAATGAACCTCAAAGAATAAAATATGTTCTTATGTTCTTCTGTCTAAAAAAATACTCTGTCTAAATCAAAAAAATTAAAATATAATCATTATGTCAACAACAAACGAATCAAACGGCTTTTACAAGCTATCCTGGATCCAGCGCATCGGCTTTGGCTCGGGCGACCTGGCGCAGAACCTGATCTTCCAGACAGTAGCAACCTACTTGATGATTTACCTGACTACGGTATTGAAAATCAATGCCGCCTTCGTCAGCGGACTGATTCTTACGGTTCGCCTCATTGACTGTTTCTGGAGTCCTGTCGTGGGACGTTATATCGATAACCGCAATCCCAAGTTAGGAAAGTATCGTACTTATCTTCTCTATGGTGGTATTCCTCTCACTGTGGCTGCCTGTCTGTTGATGCTTCCTCAGGCCGCTACATGGTCTATGCCTATGAAGATGACCTATGCTGCCCTTAGTTATACCGTGCTGAGCATGATCTATTCCGTGGTGAACATCCCTTACGGCTCGATCATGGCCAGCATGACCCGCGACAACGACGAGGTGCTGATCCTTACCTCCACACGTATGGTCTGCGCCAACCTGGGTCAGATCATCGTCCAGGCCGGCTTCCCCATCGGACTCGCCATGTGTGTCCATGCTGCCATCGACTGGAATCAGGCCACGTTCATGGCCATTGGTACGATTCCCGCCTTCATCATCCTGCCTTCCATGCCGATGTTGAAGAGGATGCTGGGCAAGAAGGGTCTGTACTATACGCTCCTCGCCATCGGCCTCGTCGGATTCGCCGTGCTGTTCGTCATCGGCAAATTCTTCGATGTCGGCAGTTATAATGCCCTTGTCCAGACCGCCAAGGTGATGACCGGCGTCGGTCTGCTGGTTGGTTCGCTGATGTGGGCGCTTGTTCCTGAGGTCATCACAGAGGCAGAATACCGTACAGGCAACAGGCCTGCTGCTACGGTCAACGCCCTGGCCGGTGTCGCCTTCAAGGCTGGCTTCTCCATTGCCGGCTGGATCACGCCGTTGGTGATGGGATGGATTGGCTTCAACTTCGCCAGCGAAGAGTCTGCCCTGGCTACCGATCCGATGGCCTGGTTTACGGTTACCTGCGTCTTTGCCATCGTCGGATTCTTCCTCCTGATGCTTTGCTTTAAAGGCAGCAAGGAGAATATCACCACCACGCCGGAAAAGCCTGTCTCTTATGGTGAGATGTGGCAGGAGTTCAAGGCCAACAAGTGCCTGCAACTCGTGCTCAGCATCTTTGTCGTCGTGTTCCTGGCGTCGTTTATCAGCGCCCCTGTCAATGCCTATTACCCCAAACTGGCCAATTATTCGGATATAGCCCAGAACGCGATCCTGCTGTTCACGACCATTATCCCTGCCATTCTTCTGGTCATCGTAGGCTACCTGATTTACAAGTATCCGCTTACCGACGAGCGGCTTGACGAGATCAACCGCGAGATTGAGGCCCGTGCCAAGGCATAGGCAGCATAGAGGCTGACCAGACGGCCCCTTCGCTTATCCATAGCAATAGCCCGCTCCCTCTTCAGGGGCGGGCTTGCTGTGTCTGCGCTTGTTTTTCCCCCTAATTAGTTGGGGAAACGCAGCGGCTGGTAGTCATTAAAGTCATTAGTCATTAGTCATTAAGGAGTAAAGGAAAAGATGGTTTTAGATTATATTATTATATATATTATAATATATATAATAATATAAAAATAAGAAGAGTCTAAGAAGAGATTTAGGAGAGAGTCTAATAAAATTATGCAAAGTGCTTAATGACTAATGACTAATGACTATCATGACTGCATCGGGGTCACCTACGATCGCATATCGGGCAAACACGACCACCCACGACTCTGATTCGATCGCAATGCCGGGCAAACACGACTGCCCACGACTCTGATACGGTCGCAATGCCGGGCAAGGCCCGACGGAATATCTTCCGTGTCTCGCGCAGATGCTTCCCACTTTATAGCGGAAGGCATCACCACGCCGCACGCCAGGCATCGCGTCGCCGCACGCCAGGCATCAGCACGCCGCACGGCATGCGACGCATCAGGACAGCCTACGGTAGTAATTATTTCCCCTCCTGAGTTAGGAGGGGTTAGGGGTGGTCTGAACAGGCGCTAATGAGACCCTCTTCGGCTCCATTTTTTAGGGGAGAGTCCCGAGGCGGACGGTGCCCTCGTTCTTGCGTACCGTTGTTAGCAAGCGGCAAAAGCGCCCGTTCAGACCACCCCGCCCTACCGGGCTCCCCTCCTGAGCTCAGGAGGGGAAGAGATTACTCTAAGCGCAGACCTCCACCTCCTGAGTAATCTCGCACCACCGCGCCCCCGCGCCACCGCACCCCCGAGTGTAATCTCACTCCACACTCCTCACTCCTCCCTCCTCGAAAACCCTCCCTCCTCAAAAAAAATCCTCAAAAAATATGTAAATTCTTTTGGTAGTTTCAAAAATTCTTCCTACCTTTGCACCGTCGAAGATAAGAAAGGAAAACACTATGAGTCAAAAATTCAAGAAAATTCAGAACAAGAACGATGAGTCTACTGCCTACGGCAAGTGGTTCGCCACGGCGGTCTACGACCAGCACTTCATCGAGACCGAGGAACTGGCCAACTTCATCCAGACGCAGGCGAGCGTCAAGAAGAGTGACATCAAGGCCGTG
>ONPM01000043.1 GCA_900319715.1 uncultured Prevotella sp. | reverse complement strand
TCAATACCATCCAAACTTTTAAACGAAAAAATTCCCAAAAACATGAAAGTTTTCGGGAATATTGACAAAATAAGGCTACACCTTATATATTATATATAGTCATTCTCTGCGTCCAAAGATGCGAAGCAGGTAAATGAACAGATTTACGAAGTCGAGATAGAGCGACAATGCACCCAACAAAGCGAGTTTCTGTGCACCCTCCCCTGCATCAGGCGCCATCAATAACATCTGTTTAATCTTCTGCGAGTCATAAGCCGTCAGGCCGACAAAGATCAGCACACCCAGATAACTGACAATCATCTCCAGCCCTGTGCTCTTCAGGAAGATGTTCACGACAGTTGCGATAATGATGCCGATCAGTGCCATCAGCAGGATCTTGCCCATCGACGTCAGGTCTTTCTTGGTCGTATATCCGATGAAAGCCATCACCGCGAACGTGCCAGCCGTGATGAAGAACACACTGGCGATGCTCGACATGGTGTAGATAGCGAAGATAAACGACAAGGTGGCGCCATTAATCACCGAATACAAGACGAACAGCAAAGTGGCCGTCGTCAGGGAGAGTTTATTGATGGCAGCACTGATAGCCAAAACCAGTCCAAACTCAGCAATGATCAACCCCCAGAACAAAAGTTTGTTCGTAGCAATGGCCATCATCAGACCGGGACTGGTAGCCACGCCATAGGCGGTGACGCCCGTGATAACCAAGGCCAACGTCATCCAGACATACACCTTCCGCATCAGTACGGGGAAGGCGGCAGACATCGAGAGTTCCTGCTCACGAGTCGTAGTTCCAAAATTCAATTCGTTATAATTCATAAGCCATTTATTAATTCAATACAATAACGCTTCAAGCAAATATTATGCCACAAAGGTAAACAAATACTTTTAATAAAGCATAAAATAAAAAGATAAAATATCTATTTATTAGTATTTTTGAAGAAATTTCACTATATTTGTAGCCAAAGTAACTGAAAACGTCATGATAATAATACACTAACAATATGAAAATCGGCCTATTTATCCCCTGTTATGTCGATGTGGTGTATCCTCAGGTAGGAGTAGCCACATACAAACTGTTGAATCACTTAGGGCTTGATGTGGACTATCCGCTGAACCAGACCTGTTGCGGACAGCCCATGGCCAATGCTGGTTTCGAGAGTTCCGCCATCCCCCTGGCAGAGAAATTCGAAGAGAAGTTCAAGGACTTCGACTATGTCGTAGCTCCTTCAGTCAGTTGTACGGCTTTTATCAAGTTGAACTATCCCCGTCTGCTGAAAGGCAAGCATGAGTGTATGACTTCTGGTAAGATCATGGATGTGGTAGAGTTCCTCCACGACGTCGTGAAGGTAAGCCATCCGCTGGGCACGTTCCCCCACAAGGTCAGCCTGCACAACTCCTGTCATGGTGTCCGTGAATTAGGCCTCAGTTCTCCGAGCGAAGAAAACATCCCCAGGTTCAACAAGATCAAAGATCTGCTCAATCTGGTGGAAGGCATCCAAGTGCTTGAGCCTGAGCGCCCTGACGAGTGCTGCGGCTTTGGCGGTATGTTCTCTATAGAAGAGACTGCCGTCAGCACGCAGATGGGTATCGACAAGATAGAGCGGCACATGAAGACGGGAGCCCGTTTCGTGACAGGTCCAGACTGTTCCTGCCTGATGCACATGGCTGGTATTGCCAAGAAGCAAGGTCTCCAAGTAGAGTTCAAGCATGTGGTTGAAATATTAGCAGCAGGACTTTAAGATTGGACAATTTGACAATTTCACCATTTAACTATTTAATAGTAAATTGTAAAATAGAAAAATAGAAAAATCAACACATGAGTACAGGACATAGTATAGCAGCAAAAGAGTTCTTAAAGAACCAGACCTACGCCAAGTGGCATGACGCCACATTCTGGGCCGTACGAACCAAACGTGACAATATGGCATACGGGTTGGACGAGTGGGAGCAGTTACGTGAGAAGGCCAGCGCCATCAAGCGCCACACCATCACCCACCTCGACGAGTACCTAGACCAGTTTGCCACCAAGGCTGAAGAGAATGGTTGCATCGTACACTGGGCCAAGGATGCCAAGGAGTTCAACGAGATCGTCTACGGCATCTTGAAGAACCACAATGTGAAGAAGATCGTGAAGTCGAAGTCAATGCTGACGGAGGAGTGCGAGATGAACCCCTATCTGGAGGAGCACGGCATCGAAGTGGTAGAGACAGACCTTGGCGAACGCATCATCCAGTTGAAAGGTCAGAAGCCCAGCCATATCGTGATGCCCGCCATCCACCTGAACCACGACGACGTGGGCGAACTCTTCGAAGAGAAACTGGGCAGTGAGAAGGGCAACCACGATCCCACCTATCTGACCTACGTGGCACGACTGAGTCTGAGGAACGAGTTCCTGACAGCCGACGCAGGTATGACAGGCGGCAACTTCGGTATTGCTGAGACGGGCGACATCGTGGTATGCACCAATGAGGGCAACGCCGACATGTCGACCTCCTGCCCCAAACTGCACATCGCCGCCATCGGCTTGGAGAAGATCATCCCCAACTACGACTGTCTGGCCGTCTTCCAGCGTATGCTCTGCCGTGCAGGAACGGGCCAGCCTACGACGACCTTCACGAGCCACTTCCGCAAAGCCCGTCCGACGGCCCATCCAATGCACATCGTGCTGGTGGACAACGGGCGTTCAGAGTGGATCGGCAACCCTGAGCACTGGGAGGCCTTGAAGTGCATCCGCTGTGGTTCGTGTATGAATACCTGCCCTGTCTATCGTCGCAGCGGCGGTTACAGTTACAGTTATTTCATCCCTGGTCCCATCGGCATCAACCTCGGTATGCTCCGCGATCCGCAGAAGCACTCAGGCAACGTCAGCGCCTGCACACTCTGCAACAGTTGTCAGACCCTCTGCCCTGCGAAGGTCAACCTGGGCGACCAGATCTATCTATGGCGCCAGCAACTCGATGAGTTCGGCACAGCCAATCCGCAGAAGAAACTGATGTGCAAAGGAATGAGTACGCTCTATGGCAGCGAAGGCCTCTATAACCTCGGTACGGCTCTGGCTCATTGGGCGAATATCATCCCCTCGCCGTTGATGAACTGCGGACTGAACCCTTGGGCCGACGGCCACAAGATGATGGAATTCCCCAAGAAACCGTTCCACAAGATTTTCAAAGACATCAAGAAATAAGTAACAACCACGAATTACACGAATTAAAAGTTGTGAGATAAGTGAGCAGTCATTATTAGTGAAATATGAGAACTTAGTGGTATAAAAAAAAGACATCATGAGTAACAAGGAAGATATATTAAAAAGGTATAGGGCGAATGTACGAGAGCAGTTCGACATGCCCGACTTGAGTGACATCAAAGCCATCACCTACCCCGATCCTCTGGTGCAGTTCATCAAGATGACAGAGAGCGTTGGAGGCCACGTGATAGAGGTGAAAGAAGGTCAGGACATCAATGAGTTGGTGAAAGAGATGTACCCAGACGCCAAGGAGATCGCCTCGAACCTGCCAGAGATTACCATCGCCACGAGGAATCCTGACACCGTAGGTCGTGCCCGTGACCTCAACGGCACAGATGTCGGCATCATCCGCGGACAGTTCGGAGTGGCAGAGAATGCTTGTGTGTGGATTCCCCAGACGATGAAGGAGAAGGCTGTCTGCTTCATCTCCGAGAACCTCGTCATCCTGTTGCCGAAGTCGCAGATCGTGAACAACATGCACGAGGCTTACAAGCGCATCGAGTTCGACAAGACCTACGACGGCTATGGTACGTTTATCAGCGGGCCGTCGAAAACGGCAGACATTGCACAGGTCTTGGTGATGGGAGCGCAGGCTGCGAGAAGCGCCACTATCCTCTTACTGCCAGAGTAGGTATCATCGCAAAAGTAAAACAACTTGTTTTACCTTCGTACTAGGCATCCTTTACACTCTTGGAAGGCATCCCTTACAAGGTAAAACAAGTTGTTTTACTTTTGCGGAGATGCCAGTTATAGTGTCCACTCATACCAGTCGAAGCAGACGCCACGCCCGCCAAAGCCTTCTTTCTGATAGATCAGCGGCTCCACCAGTATCCTGCCATCCTCCTCATTGGACGTGCCGAAGTCGAAATAACGGGCATCCCACTTGCAGTCGTGCAGAATATAGTCGAAAAGAGCATCAATCACCCTGAACTGCTTACCTTCCAAGTTGGCAGAGATATACTGGGCGTGAACCACCACGGGTGTCACATAGATCACTGTCCCCCCCAGGACTTCCCCCTCTTTGGCGGCCGTAAACAATCGGATATTCTCAGGGAAACGGCTGTGCAACAAATTGATTTCCTGCAAGGTATGCACAGGCTTTGCCCCATATTTGTGCATCAGGTTAAACTCAAGCACCTGCCAAAAACCAGCCCAGTCGTCACTCTCACCTACGACAACACCATGATTAAACGACTTGTTAATGCCGTATTTGCGATCTCTGTGCCACTTCACAGGCATCGACAAGTCTATCGCAGAAGACAGGCTACGGTCTATCAGATGGGCATTGCAGATACTGAACAAGGAATAGAGGTCCTCTTCGGAAGGCAACTGATGGAAGATGTGAGGCACGGGCTTATAGATCACTTTTGAGAAGCCCTGCAGCCTCAGATAGTCATTCATCTCACGAAACAACTGCTGGATCTTCGCTGCCGTCGTCTTTTCAGTCATGACGACCCCACCATAGGACAGTCCCCGATGGGAGCACAGCACATCACCCTCCGCATTTGCAGGCATCAGGGCATACAGCGCCCCTTCGAGATAGAACATCAGCGAATGGTCCTCGAAGCGATCACGATGGTAATCCATGTAGTGACGATCGAAGAGAAACGTGCCGTTCTTGGATTTCGCAATGAACTGATTCCATTCATCAGCCTTATCGGGGGTGTAGCGGATAATCTCGAACATGTACTTTGTCAATTGCAGGATAATATACCTATTATATAATATATAACGGCGAGACTTGGGAATTATTATGCCATCTTTTCCATTTTGCGCAAGAAGAAACGGTCAATCAGCCAACTCACCGACAGTATGGTCAATAAACAGACAAACAACATCAGGGCCTCAGGCATCGTCGGAAGCCTGCGGATGAGGATGCCTGTCAGCATCTGATGAGTCATATAGAAAGGCATGCTCAACGAGGCCAGCAACTGCATCGGCCTGGTGCTGAGCCATGCAGACACCCTCCCCTCCCCTTTGGCAAAGACCAAGACCAGGGGTATCAGCACCAGCCAGTAGAGAGGCGCATTGCGGAATTTCACATCCATCCAGGGATAGACCGCCAAAGCCGCTATGAGACACACTATCAGCAGACATTCAAGCCATCCAGCCTGCGGCACACGATATCCGCGTTCAAACCAGCGACAGAGCAACATGCCTATATAGAAATCGACGAACCTGACAAGCGGATGGACATAGAGAATCGCATTTACCTTCTCCGCCGGAACCACGAAATACGCCAGCGAGCAAGCAGAAAAGACCACCAGCGTGAGCCATACAGACATCCGCCGACAGGCAAAGGGGAACACGAGATAGCAGAAGAGCAGGCTGGAAAGGAACCAAGACACGCTATTGCACGAAAAGTAATAGTTCGGATCAGGCACCCACGACTGTAGCAGAAGCGCATTGAGCAGTACTGTCAGGTCGAAATCAGACCTGCTCACCACCAAAAAGAACAGCAGACAGAGCAGATGAAGAGGATAGATCTTCCGCAGACGCCGCAGCATGAACCGTCCGTAACAGAATGTCCCTTCACGAATCCGACTGCCATATCCAAGCGAAAGGACAAACCCACTCAGTATAAAGAAAAAAGAGACACCGCAGTCACCTCCCGCATCAAACGCACAAATGCCCCGATAGGTAAAGTGCGACATGAAAATCATCAATACGAAGATGAAGCGAAGTGACTGCAGCGTCTCAATCATGCTTTATCTCAACTTATCGTAGGGATCGGTGCCAAGGACAGTCTTTGCCAATCGCTTGGCCTTGTCACGCAAGGCATTGACATCATCACCGACCTCGCCATAACAGAGCACGACACCCATGCGGCGACCCTTGTGAGCCTCAGGCTTACCGAAGATACGGATACGGGTACGGTCTTCCTTGAGAGCATCCACGAAGTTGTAGTCGAGCAGAGAACGGTCAACGGGTGTAGAAGCCTCCTTGGGTGAAAGAATCACAGCCGAAGCACCAGCATGCTCCAAGTGGATCCCAGCAATGGGCAGTCCCATAACAGCACGGAAATGGAGTTCGAACTCAGAGAGGTTGATGGTGTGGCCAAGGGTCACCATGCCAGTATCGTGGGGACGAGGACTCAACTCTGAGAAGATGACTTCTCCCTGTTTCGTCAGGAAGAACTCCACGCCCCAGATGCCTGCTCCCGTCAGGGCCTTTGTCACCTTATCGGCCATCATCTGAGCCTGCTTCAGAGCCTCATCACTGATCTTATACGGCTGCCAGGACTCACGATAGTCGCCCGACTTCTGAACATGTCCTATGGGAGGACAGAACAGCGTAGGCCATCCGTGTTGCTGGGTAATGGTCAGAAGGGTGAACTCTGAATCGAAGTCGATGAACTCCTCGATGATGACTTCTTTCACATCGCCACGACTTCCCTCCATAGCCTCCTTGAAGGCTTGTTCCAGTTCTCCATCGTTATGAACGTAACTCTGTCCGTGGCCGGATGAAGACATCAGCGGCTTGACGACACAGGGGAAGCCGATCTCATCGGCAGCCTTCTTGAACTCATCGAAGGTCTTGGCATAGAAATACTTAGCCGTACGTAAACCCAATTCCTTGGCAGCGAGATCGCGGATGGCACGACGGTTCATTGTGTAGTTGACGGCACGGGCAGAGGGAACGACCTGAATGCCCTGTTCCTCGAACTTGAAGAGACGTTCTGTACGGATAGCCTCGATCTCAGGCACGATGATGTCGGGCTTATGCTTGTTAACAACTGCCTCGAGGGCATCGCCATCGAGCATCGAGAACACCTCACGCTCATCAGCCACCTGCATGGCTGGGGCGTTGTCATAACGGTCACACGCTATCACGTACTGTCCAGCACGCATGGCGGCAATCACGAACTCCTTGCCCAGTTCGCCTGAGCCTAATAATAATATCTTTTTCATCTGTCTTTATACATATTATCGTAATACTTCTGATAGTCACCTGAGGTCACATTATCAAGCCACTCCTGATTGTCAAGATACCAACGAACGGTCTTCTCAATGCCTTCCTCGAACTGGAGTGAGGGTTCCCAGCCGAGTTCCTTCTGGAGTTTGGTAGAATCGATGGCATAGCGGAGGTCGTGGCCAGCGCGGTCTGTCACATAAGTGATGAGATCGAGGTCTTCGCCTTCCTTGCGACCCAGGAGACGATCGACAGTATTGATGAGCACCTTGATGATATCGATATTCTTCCATTCGTTGAAGCCGCCGATATTATAGGTATCAGCAATCTTACCCTCATGGAAGATGAGATCAATGGCACGGGCATGGTCAACGACATAGAGCCAGTCACGCACATTCTCACCCTTACCATAGACGGGCAACGGCTTGCGATGGCGGATGTTGTTGATAAACAAAGGAATCAATTTCTCGGGGAACTGATAAGGGCCGTAGTTATTGGAGCAGTTCGTCACCACCACAGGCATGCCGTAGGTGTCGTGGAAAGCACGGACGAAGTGGTCGCTGGAAGCCTTAGAGGCCGAGTACGGAGAATGCGGATTGTACTTCGTGGTTTCCAGGAAGAACTTATCACCATAAGCCAGATGATGCTCAGCACTCGATGCGGTCGTGGTGAACGGAGGCTCGATACCTTCGGGGTGAGTCAGTTCCAGGGCGCCATATACCTCATCGGTAGAGATATGATAGAATCGCTTGCCCTCGTATTTCTCAGGCAGTGACTCCCAATAGAGTTTGGCAGCCTGAAGCAGAGAGAGTGTACCCATCACATTGGTCTTAGCAAAAGTAAAAGGGTCTTTGATACTGCGATCCACATGACTCTCAGCAGCCAGATGGATAATACCATCCACCTTCTTGTCCTGCATCAGTTTGTAGAAGGCATCGAAATCGCAGATGTCCATCTTCACAAACTCATAGTTGGGTTTGTCCTCGATGTCCTTCAGATTAGCCAGATTGCCGGCATACGTCAACTTGTCGAGGTTAATGATGTGATACTCGGGATACTTGTTCACAAACAGGCGCACCACATGGCTTCCAATAAAGCCTGCGCCACCAGTAATTACGATTGTTCTTTTCATGTCTCTATATTTTATTGTTTTTTCCTTCTAAAATACTCGAAGATCTCCCTGCCAATAACAAGGATCATTCCATAAATGAGGGCAAAGCGAACTGCTTTGGTATAATCAACTATTCCAGTATCAAAATATTGAAGAATCAAATAGCCGATAAAGAAAAGGAGGACCGTACCTATGGCCTTAGCCAAAAAAGCCAAAACTTTATTTCCCATATAATACTATTTTATTTATTATCGCCTAATGTTATTACTTCCAAATCCTTAAATACTTTTCCCTCGATGGTCAGTCTGATGAGTGTGCGATCCTTATGCCAGCCTTGCATGCCTGCGGCTCCTGGATTGATATGCAGCAGTCCGAGAGTCTTGTCGTATTTCACCCTGAGGATATGCGAGTGTCCTGCGATGAAGAGTTGCGGCGGATTGGCAAAGAGGGTACTACGGACAGAGGAATCGTAGTTGCCTGGATAGCCCCCGATATGTTTAATCAGCACATCAACATCCTCGACCTTGAAACGGTTCAACTCACGATACATCAGTCTCAGGTCTCCTCCATCGCAGTTGCCACATACAGCCCTGAACGGACGGAAAGCAGCCAGTTTCTCAGCCACCTCCACACTTCCGATATCACCAGCATGCCAGATTTCGTCACAGGGTTCGAAGTAGTGCAAGTACTTATCATCCCAGTAACTATGAGTATCACTTAATATGCCTATTCTCTTCATAATCCAAACCTCTTACGGACAAACTGGGCAATGATTTTCTCTGTTTCCATGATGCCAAGGACACTGGAGTCAATACAGAGATCATAACTCTCGGCTGCCCCCCACTTCTTACCTGTATAATAATTATAGTAAGCAGCACGATCAGACTCTTTCTGCTCAATAAACTTCTGAGCGGCATCATGATCAAGATGCTGTTTGTTCATAATCTGATCGATGCGATATTCCATCGAAGCGGTGATAAAGATATTCACCACATTCTTAAAATCACGGAGCACGTAGTCAGCACAACGGCCCACGAACACACATGAGCCCTCCTTGGCAGCCCTCACGATGGCATCACTCTGAAACTGGAAAAGGCTCTCCTGCGAGAAGTTGGTCTTATACATACTACCACCAGTAAAATGCGACGTCTGCACATTAAAGAGGCCTTTAAAGAATCCTTTCTTCTCATCATTCTGTTCGAAGAACTTCTCACTGAATCCGCTCTCCTTTGCCGCCAAGTTCAGCAATTCACGATCATAATACTTGGCTTGGAAGTCGAGCGCCAGCATACGGCCAATATCATGCCCTCCAGAACCTAGTTGCCTGCCTACGTTAATGATGATTTTCTGTTCAATCATATTGATTCACCTTTCACTTTAAACTTCCTCATGTACCATAACAGCATCGGAATGGTCATCGCAAACGAACCAAAGTCAGAGGCTGGCATCGAGTACCACACCCCATCAAGTTCCCAGAACAAAGGGAACACATAAGCCATCGGCAGCAAGAGAAATAACTGGCGCGAGAGGCTCAGGAAGATTGATATCTTCACCTTGCCTATACACTGGAAGAAATTCGTAATCACAGCCTGTGAACCTACCACGAAGAAGACAAGCATATCCAGTTTGATGCCTCGTGCCGACAAGTCGAGCAGTGTCATATCTGTAGTGAAGATCCTTGCTATCTGACGGGGGAATAGCATGCAGAGCGACCAGCCAACAAGCAAGATAGTTGTGGCACATCCGATGGCCAGGAACAGGCAGCGCAGCATACGGTCAAACTTCTCCGCACCATAGTTATATCCCACAATCGGCTGCATACCCTGGGTGATACCTATCACGAACATGAAGAACACCATCACCACAGAATTTGCTATCGAATAGGCCCCCACCGCCATGTCACCGCCATAGCGCACGAACTGATTATTCATGAAAATCACGATGACACAAGATGTCACGTTCATCAGGAATGGCGAGATGCCGATACTGATGATATTCTTCACGAGATTGGCTTTCAGCCGATAGATGCCACGCTTCAGATGCAACAATTCATTCTTATTCGAGAAGATCCACATCTGCCAGCAAAGCGCCATAGACTGCGACGTCACCGTTGCAAGTGCTGCCCCCCGGATACCCCAACGGAACCACCATACAAAAGCAATGACAAGCAGGATATTCATTCCCACAGTGAACAGTACCGAATACATGGCATGGCGGGGCTTGCCAGCAGCCCTCAACACAGCATTCATGCCGAAATACATGTGGGTGATCATATTACCCAGCAGGATAACAATCATAAACTCTCGGGCGTATGGCAGTGTAACGTCTGAAGCCCCGAAGAACCGCAGTATCGGATCGAGGAAAATCAGGCACACCACCATGAACAGGAAACCGATAATCATATTGAGCGTCACCGTATTGCCTAGCAAGTTCTCTGCCGTCCTATAATCCTTCTGGCCCAGTTTCACGCTGATGCAAGTAGAGGCACCCACACCTACAGCCGCTCCAAACGCACCGCTGAGGTTCATGAACGGAAAGGTAATACCGAGACCTGCAATAGCCTCCGGACCCACCAACTGGCCAATCATCGCACGGTCGATGATATTATACAGGCTCGATGCCGTCATAGCCACAATAGCAGGCAGGGCATACTGCCAAAGCAGTTGTCCCACAGGCTTTGAACCCAGTTCCAGTGCGGCTTGCTTGTTGTCCATCTACACCATATTTTACTAACTGGCTGCAAAGTTACACATTTTTTTCCATGATGGCAGACTAAAGCACGGAAATATTCAAATAAATTTGGTATTTCTCGCAATTTGCACTATCTTTGCATCCAAAATCACAAGGCCATGCGACTCCGACTGCTAATCTTACTGATAGTCTCGCTCATGGTGACACTCTCCAGTGCAGGCAGCACCTCCAAGAAGAAATATCCTGGAGGCAAATACTATATCTGGCGCTATACTCTGAAAGACAAGCATGGTTCGACCTATTCACTTGAACACCCAGGGCGCTGGCTGTCACACAAGTCCATTGAGCGTCGCAGGCGTCAGAAGATAGAACTTGACTCCACAGACCTGCCCGTCAGCCAGAAATACCTACGGCTGATAGACAAGACACTGAATGCGAGAAGGAATGGAGAGAAGAAGTCTAAACTGGAATGGGTGATGGTAGGCACAAGCCGGTGGAACAACACCGTCCTCATCCATAGCAACGACAGCACGGTCCTCAGCCACCTTGACACTCTCGACTGCGTATCCAAAAGCCAATGTGTGTGGGTGTCGCCCGACTCTGTCGACCGTTATGTCAAGCACACATATCACGACACGTTCAATGCCTGGGACAGCATCAAGGGAGTGAGTTACGGCAATGGCAAGGAACAGATTGAGATGCTCGCCGGACAGCGCCTGCATAGCATCGGAAATCGAGGACGAGGTATGACAATAGCCGTGCTCGACGGCGGCTTCCAAAATGCAGACGTCATACCTGCCATCAGCCGTGCCAACATCCTTGGCACGAAAGACTTTGTCTACCCCAGCAGTCAGTATTTCTATCAGGAGACTGATCATGGAACGAAAGTACTCTCAGCCATGGCTACCAACGAGCCTGAAGTACTTATAGGCACAGCGCCAGAAGCCCGCTACTGGTTGCTGCGATGCGAGGATCAGCAGACAGAGCAACCCGTAGAAGAAGACTATTGGGCTATGGCAGCCGAATTTGCCGACTCCGTAGGTGCAGATATCATCAGTTCCAGCCTCGGCTACAATGACTACGACATACCCAACTACTATCACCAGCACGACCTCGACGGCAAGACTGCCCTGATTAGCCGTACAGCATCGATGCTCGCAAAGAAAGGTATGATCCTCGTCAACTCGGCAGGCAACAGCGGTATGGGTCCCTGGAAGAAAATCGCCTTTCCTGCCGATGCGTACGACATCATTACGGTGGGAGCCGTGAATATGGAGAAAAAGAATGCCCCATTCAGTGGTGTGGGTCCCACCCAGGACGGCCGTGTGAAGCCAGACGTCATGGCCCTCGGAAGTCCGGCATCGCTGATATCAGGGCGTGGCAGCATTGTCAGAGATATGGGCACCTCATTCTCCACCCCACTGGTAGCAGGCCTTGTAGCATGTCTGTGGCAGGCACTGCCTGAGAAGACGGCTTTTGAGATCATCGACCTGATACGACAAACCAGTAGCAATTACAACAAGCCCGACAACATCTTTGGCTATGGCGTACCCAACTTCTGGCGAGCCTATATGATAGGAAAGGCGAAAAGGTGAAAAGTAGCGAACACATAACCCTCTACGAACTCAACAGACTGGTAAAGGAGGTGATTGAGTGCGAGATGCCCAATGAGTATTGGGTAGAGGCTGAGTTGTCGGAATGTAGGGAAAGTCGAGGTCACTGTTATATGGAACTCATCCAAAAAGACGAACAAAGCGCCACCCCTATCGCCAAGGCTTCAGCCAAATGCTGGGCCCCCAAATGGATGGTCATACGTCCATACTTCGAACGAGCCACAAGCCAACATCTGCATGCCGGAATGAAAGTTCTGTTAAAGGTTTACCCCCATTTTCATGAAGCCTACGGATTCTCATGGATAGTAACGGATATCGACCCTACCTTCACACTCGGCGACATGGCCCGCAAACGCCAGGAAATAATCCGACAGTTAAAAGAGGAGGGAGTTTTTGATTTGCAAAAAGAACTGCGATTGCCTTTGTTCTGTCAGCGTATAGCCGTGATATCAAGCCAGACGGCAGCAGGCTATGGCGATTTCAGTCATCAACTGGACGACAACACCTACGGCTTTAAGTTCCACACACAACTTTTCCCTGCCGTCATGCAAGGTGAAGGCACAAGCCAAAGCATCATCGCTGCCCTCGGGAGAATCTTCTCAAAATGTTATGAAAACCCTGAATACTCAGAGGACTCAGATATCCCATTCGACTGCGTCGTCATCATCCGAGGTGGCGGTGCCACAAGCGACATGAGCGGCTTTGACACCCTCGAACTGGCTGAGAACGTCGCCAACTTCCCTCTACCGATTATCACGGGCATTGGCCACGACCGTGACGAGAGCATTCTCGATATGGTCAGCCACATACGGGTCAAGACACCAACAGCGGCAGCAGCCCTACTGATAGACCATCTGAAAGGCGTACTCGACACCATCGACGGAGCACAGAGTCTGATTACCCACTATGCCCAGCAGAAACTCTCCACGATGAAACTACGACTGGTTACGGCTCAGGAGATACTGCCAAAACTGTTCTCCATGGTAAAGACTCGACAGGAGGCCAAGATCGACTCTCTCAGCAACCGCATGCTCTCTGCAATCCAACAGCGCATTGTCGAGCATCAGGCTAGATTGCATTCGGCAGAAGAAAGGATTCCGATCCTAATCAACCGTCAGCTGATGGCCGAGCAACACCATCTGCAACTGATAGAGGAGAAGACGAAAGCCCTTGACCCCTCTCTTTTACTCGCTCGTGGCTACAGCATCACCCTCCATCAGGGCAAGGCTGTGAAAGATGTGAGCACACTCCAACCCGGTGATGAGATAGAAACGAGACTGGCCAAGGGCACTATACATTCTAAAGTCATAACATCATAATAATTATGGATAAGGAGCAGAAATACGAAAAGGCGATGGCAGAACTTCAGTCCATTGTCACTAAGATGGAGAACGACGAACTCGACGTCGACCAACTTTCCGAGCAACTGAAAAGAGCACAGGAACTGATTAAGTTCTGTAAGGACAAACTGACAAAGACGGACGAAGAAATCAAGAAAATCCTTGCTGAAAAATAAGTTTTATGCCGTTTTTGTTGTGAATATGACACAAAAGTTGTACTTTTGCAAGCAGAATCGAAACTTTAACAGATTAAACTGATATGAAGAATTTAGACTGGGGTAGTCTGTCGTTCGGCTACATGAAGACTGACTACAATGTACGTTGCTACTATCGCGACGGCAAATGGGGCGAAATCGAAGTATGCTCCGACGAGTATCTGAACCTGCACATGGCAGCCACCTGCCTGCACTATGGTCAGGAGGCATTCGAAGGCCTGAAAGCCTACCGTTGCCCCGACGGCAAGGTACGCATCTTCCGTGTCGACGAGAATGCAGCCCGTCTGCAGAGTACCTGTCGTGGCATCATGATGCCTGAGGTTAGCACAGAGTTGTTTACAGAGATGGTGAAGAAGGTCGTTCGCCTGAATCAGGAGTGGATTCCCACCTACGAGAGCGGTGCCACCCTCTATATCCGTCCGCTACTCATCGGAACGAGTGCACAGGTGGGCGTTCATCCTTCCAAGGAGTACTGCTTCCTCATCTTCGTCACGCCCGTAGGCCCATATTTCAAGGGAGGCTTCGCTGCTAATCCGTATGTGATTATCCGCGACTATGACCGCAGTGCTCCTCTCGGTACAGGTAAATATAAGGTAGGTGGTAACTATGCAGCATCCCTCTTCGCCAACAACCTGGCCCACGAGAAGGGTTATGCCTGCGAGTTCTACCTCGACGCCAAGGAGAAGAAATATATGGATGAGTGCGGTGCCGCTAACTTCTTCGGTATCAAGAACAACACTTACGTGACTCCAAAGTCCAGTTCAATTCTTCCCTCCATCACCAACAAGTCGCTGATGCAGGTGGCAGAGGATCTTGGCATGAAGGTGGAACGTCGCCCCATCCCCGAGGAGGAACTCGAGACCTTCGAGGAGGCTGGTGCCTGCGGAACAGCAGCCGTCATCTCACCTATTTCCTATATTGACGACCTCGATACGGGCAAGCGTTACTCCTTCGGTGAGAAGCCAGGCCCGATGTCTAAGAAACTCTTCGACACCCTCCGTGGTATTCAGTACGGTGAGATTGAGGACAAGCACGGCTGGACAACGGTTGTCATTGAGTAATACATGGGCAAAGGCAAATTGGCGAAATTCGCCGATATGGCATCTTATGAGAACGTGTTCCAATACCCTTATTCGGTAGTGGAACATGTTCCCTTTGAGATGCAGGGTCACTGGCGCGAACAGTATTTCCATAATCAGAACCCCATCATTCTCGAACTGGGTTGTGGCAAAGGCGAGTACACCGTCGAGTTGGCCAAACTCTACCCAGATATCAACTTCATCGGTGTCGACATTAAGGGAGCCCGCATGTGGACTGGTGCCACCCAGGCCATTAAGGAGGGGCTGAAGAATGTCGCCTTTCTCCGTACAAACATAGAAATCATTGAACGCTTCTTCTCAGAGGACGAAGTGCAGGAGATCTGGCTCACCTTCAGCGACCCACAGATGAAGAACCCCCGCAAGCGTCTCACTTCGACCTACTTCATGGAGCGCTATCGCAAGTTCCTCATTGATGGTGGCATCGTCCACATGAAAACCGACTCAAACTTCCTCTTTACCTATACCACCTACATGGTGGAGAAGAATCACCTGCCCCTCCTGTTGAGGACAGAGGATCTCTATTCTGAGCATTCAGAAAACTCAGCGTACTCCGAAGCCCGAGCCATTCAGACCTACTACGAGTCGATGTGGATAGCCCGCGGACTGAACATCAAATACATGAAATGGCAGTTGCCCAGTGCAGGCATACTCGAAGAGCCTGATGTAGAGATAGAACTCGACGACTATCGCAGTTATCACCGCTCAAAACGTAGTTCACTAGAAAAATCAAAATAAAAGCATTATGAAAAGACTCATCACTATGCTTCTGGCCGTACTTCCCCTACTGGCCTCAGCACAAACCAAGAACGTAACGGTGGATTCCGTTGGACAACTCTCGAAGCAAATCGAGAACAGTGAGAAATTCATGATATCCGAGTTGAAGATCAGCGGTCCGCTCAATGGCGCTGACGTCAAACTGCTCCAACAGATTGTCAACCGCACGAAGGCCAACGAGAAGAAGGGTGAGTGCTTGGTCACCAGTCTCGACCTCTCAGAAGCCGTCTTCACTGAAGGTAAATCTGCCTTAGCAACAACGACTCTACCTAACGGCTTATTGTCAGGTGCCAAGAAGTTGGAGAAAGTGATTCTCCCGGCCAATCTGACAACTATCAGCAAGAACTGTTTTGAAGACTGCGAGTCGCTGTCAGGAATTAACATTCCCGAAAATGTCACGGAGATTGAAAGCCAAGCCTTCCAGAGGTGCGAGAACCTATCATCAGTTACCCTGCCAAAGGGTATTAAAGCCATTGGTAGTGAGGCTTTCGAGGGCTGTAAGGCACTTAAGGAGATAGAGATTCCGGAGAGTGTCACCGAACTGGGAGCACAGGCTTTCAATGACTGCGACGCCCTTGCCACTATCAATATCATTGCCAAACTCAAGAAAATCAACAACTCTACCTTCAAGGGTTGTGAGAGCCTCAGCAACATCACCTTGCCTGAGAGTCTGCAGAGTCTCGGTAGTGATGCCTTCCACGACTGTAAGAACCTGGCGGAAATCGAACTGCCAGAGAGTCTCGAAGAGATAGGCAACTCAGCCTTTGAAGATTGTCAGAACCTTTCAAAAATCGACTTGAGCAAGATCCAGAAAATCGGCAGCAACGCCTTTCAGGATTGTAAGAGTCTTACTACCGCCAATTTTGACGCACTTACCAAGCTTGGCAGTGGCGTATTCAAGAACTGTGTCTCACTGGACAGTGTATCCATTCAGGGTAGCCTCGACGAACTCGATGCAAACACCTTCTCTGGTTGTACCAGCCTCAGAGGCATCAGTCTGCCCGCTACCGTGAAGACCATCGGAAGCAACGCTTTTGAGAAATGCCAGAGTCTGGCTATGATCGAGTTGCCTTTCTCCTTGACAAAGATTGGCTCTGATGCCTTCGAGGAGTGTTCGAGCCTGCGCGAGATTGTCATCCCCAACATGGTGAAGAGCATTGGCAGCAGTGCCTTCGAGGGATGTGTCACACTTGACAGCGTCGCCATCAACGGCATGGTCTCTGAGATAGACAGTAAGACATTCTACCGTTGCAGTGCCCTCCGCCACATCACCTTGCCTAATTCTATTAAGAAAATTGGTACAAAGGCCTTTCAGGAGTGTGCATCCCTCCAGGAAATCGACCTGCCCGTATCTCTGACCACCATCGGTGATGATGCCTTCGAGAAGTGCTCATCGCTAAAGAGCATCAAACTCCCCGTTGGTGTCACCTCTATCGGTAGCGACGCCTTCCTTGAGTGTACCATGCTCACCTCCGTCGACCTCTCCACGGCCCTGAAGAAGATTGGTGGCTCGGCTTTTGCCAAGTGTGTATCACTCAAGGAAGTCATCCTCCACACACCAGCCCCGCCATCCATCTCCAAGAGCACGTTCAAGGGTTGCATGCCAGTTTATATCATTCCGCGTGGCAGTCTGCCCATCTACATTGCCCATAAGGACTGGAAGAGTATCACTGGCTATCAAGAAAAGTAAATATTGATTATAGTTTAATGCAGTTATATCCCAAGATAATCATGGACGCGCTGGCCACGGTGACGTATGCCGGCACGAAGAAGAATCTCGTAGAGAGCCAGATGGTGGCTGACACCCCCGCGGTGTCAGCCCCTTCTACGGAAGGAGAACCTTGGCGGGTGAAGGTCGTCCTTGAGTTCCCACGCGACACAGACCCCTTCCTGAAGTCTACGGTCAAAGCCGCCGAAGCCGCCATCCGCTATCATTGCAAAGAAGAGGCCGTCAGGCGTGGAGAGACCTACAGCGACATCGAGATTGAGATTGTGACAGAATTCAAATCGAAGCCCCGCCCTGAAGTAGAACAACTATTGCCGGGTGTGAAGAACATCATCGCTGTCAGCAGTGGCAAGGGGGGCGTCGGCAAGTCCACTGTCTCTGCCAATCTCGCCATTGCATTGGCACGTCTGGGCTACCAGGTAGGACTGCTCGATACCGACATCTTCGGTCCCTCCATGCCTAAGATGTTCAATGTGGAAGACGAGCGCCCCTATGCAGTCAAGAAAGACGGACGCGACCTGATATGTCCCATTGAGAAGTATGGTGTAAAGTTACTGAGTATCGGTTTCTTCGTTTCCCCGACCACAGCCACCCTATGGCGTGGTGGCATGGCTACGAGTGCCCTCAAGCAACTCATTGCCGATGCCGACTGGGGTGACCTCGACTACTTTATCCTCGACACCCCGCCAGGTACATCCGACATACACCTGACACTTTTACAGACCCTTCCTATCACAGGAGCCGTTATCGTCAGTACGCCACAGCAGGTGGCCCTTGCAGATGCCCGCAAAGGCATCGACATGTACCGCAACGAGAAAGTCAACGTACCCATCCTCGGCCTCATTGAGAATATGGCTTGGTTTACGCCTGCCGAACTCCCCGAGAACCGTTATTACATTTTCGGCAAAGAAGGATGCAAGCAACTGGCCGAAGAGATGAGCGTTCCCTTGCTGGCCCAGATCCCGCTGGTACAGAGCATCTGCGACAATGGCGATGCAGGCACACCAGTCGCCCTTAACAGCGACACCGCCACAGGCCTTGCCTTCATCAATCTGGCCCAGGCGGTCATCACCGTCGTCAACCGTCGTAACAAAGAACAGCCTAAAACGAAGATCGTCGGTATGAAAAACTCCTAATATTCTTGTATCATAAATAAAAAGGTGAGCCGTCTGACTCACCTTTATTTATGATTTCTTAGCCTTCATCTGGAGACGGACCTCACGCTTCTTGCGCAGATGGGCGAGGCGCTCCTGGGCATGTTGGCGTGTCTGACTCATCTCAAAACTATAGACGATGTAAGCCAGAATGAGATAAAACACCACAAGTGCCCATAGTGCACGCACCTCAAAGATGATATCACCGAAGGTGCCTCCCATCGAATACTGGGGAAGAGCCAGGAGACACCTTGCCAATAGCCTGGGATGGCAGACTGAGGCCATGAGATGCCACTCAGGAACAACAACGGCAACGAGAGGAACACTACCAACAACATCACGTTCTCACGGTAGTGTACCAGACAGGATACGGTAAGGCCAAAGAAGACGCAGGCCAGCACATAGGGTATCATCATCGCCAGCAAGTCCTGCCAGGCTGCAAGTTGCAGGAAATGGAAAATACGCGGTACGACCAGGATGAGGAAGGCGCCCATGACGGCATAAACCATCGCATAGCACAGGGCCTTTCCGAAAACGACACGCCCCACGGAAGAATAGCACACATGGAAGGGGATAATATCGCTGTAGCGGTTCCGCTCACGGGCCGTTCCTGCCGCCAGGCCAATGCCCAGCACAAGCGTCTGCTGTATGATCAGGATGAGTACGGCAGGCAGGATGGATGTACCGTAGCCGCCCTGGGGATTAAACATCGCCACTTCCTTGACATCCAAGGGGCTGGTGGTGACCAAGTCTTCACGAACGGTATAATTGCCAGACAGTTTCTTCTGTATCTCTGCCCCCATCTGTTGGGATACAGCCATCGCCGTCTGATAGATGGCCTTATAGGTGAGCATCAGGGCCATGTCGCAATAGACGCTGATGGTGCCCTGTTCCAAGCGGTTCAGACGGGTGGCAAAGTCTTCCGGGATGAAATAGATGCCCTTGACCACCTGCCGACTAACAAGCGACCTGGCATCGTCGAGGTCGACGGCATAATAGGCCACATGGACATCTGGCGAGGCATCGCACATACGGATGAACTGGCGCGACTGGTGGGAGTGGGACAGGTCAACAACCGCCACTGGCACCTCGTGCACTACCTCATTATTATAGATCCACGAATAGAGCATAGGATACAGCAATGGCACGACGAGACAGAAGAGCAGCACGCCCTCGTCACGTATCACCTGACTCATCTCAAAACGCCACACGTAGGCAGCATCCTCCAACCATTTAAATATCTTACGGAATATAAACATAGGTGAGCATTGCGTTTTTAATCTTATTGATGACGAACCAAGGCATCAGAGAGAATGCCACCAGCGCCACGAAATGGAACCAGGCATCAAGCAACGGGAAGCCGTTGAACACCGTAATCTGATAGAGCATGTAATAATGGCGCAGGGGGAAGAGCCAGGTGAGCGACTGCAGTGGACCGTCCATACCCATCATGGGGAAGGCCGATCCCGCCATGGAGAAGCCGAGCATAGCCCACAGCGAACAGATACTCATCGACATACGCAACGACGGCATCAGTCCAAAGATAAAGATGCCAAAGCCAATAGAACTGAACACTTCGAGCAGGGCCAGACGGGTAATCTTCCACAGTCCGCCCTGATGAGGGAAGTCGAGCACACAGTAGATGTAGTACTCATAGAAGAAGATGAGCACGAGGAACACCAGTGCCTGCGGGAGGAACTTACCCAGGATGGCGACGACGATGTTGTTGTCGGCCTTGCCAAGCCATTCTTTGCCACGTCCGAATTTCAACTCCATACCCAGTGAATAGGCAGAGATGAGGAACATGAACAGCATCATCACACCAGGCACGAAGACGGTAGACAGATAGATGTTATAACTACCCCAGGGATTAGCCACCTGATGGAGATCGATCCTGACGGGTTGCAGGAACGCCTGGATCTGTTCCGGCGTAAAGCCCTTGGCCTGCATCGTAGCCTGACCCACGCCAGCAGAACCCAGCATGGAGACGGTCTTCAGGTCCTTCATCACCATCGACCCGCCTGACAACGACACCTGACTATAGTAATAAGACACCTTAGGTCTGCGGGCAGACAACAGTCCGTCTGTCGTACCTTTCGGAATATAGAGGAAGCCGTATATCTCGTTTTTCTGCATCGCATGACGCGCCTCGGCTACCGACGGATAATGGGCTACGACCTCTGAACTCTGGAAACCGTCGAGTTTCCGTACCAGCGTACGGCTGGTCGACGTATTGTCGAGGTCGACGACACCCACGGGCATATCCTGTGGCAGACCGTCAGTCATCAGCGAGGTGAAGAACACCATCGTCAGCAACGGGAATACCACCATGCTGAAGAAGTAAATGCGATTCACATACAGAATCTTGCATTCACGCCTTGCTACCGTCCAGATATTGATCAAATACCTCATTAAGACTTTATTAATTTATCAAGAATGAGCGAATGACAGAATTTTCCTTTAATTCTCTAGTTCTTGATAATCAAAGACATTCCAGGACGGAGGCCGTCGAGTTTCTCGACAGGACGGGCCTTTACCTCGAAGGTCTTCAGGTCATACTGGCCATTAGCCTTCGTAGCCTTCCAGACGGCATACGAGCCCTGATCCTTCATGTAATAGACCTTCATCTTGACATCCTTGTTGAAGGCAGGCACGAAGGCAGTAAACTCTGATCCTACCTGCATACCATTGAGTTGATCCTCGCGCACATTGAATGTGCCCCACATGTCGTCCATCACAGCAATCGACATGATAGGAGAGCCTGTGCCTACGAGTTCACCAACCTTCGGATAGATATTGGCCACCTCGCCCTCTTTCTGGGCGATCTGTACCGTCTCGTGGATGTAACTGTTCACCTCCTGCACGGCACCCTTGGCACGTCCCACCTGAGCAGAAGCAGCGAGTTTATCTTCCATACGGGCACCGTTGACAGCCATATCATACTGGCTCTGAGCGGCCTTCATCTGAGCCTCCATCGCCTTGTAGTTGGCGTAGACCTCATCACGCTTCTGAGCACTCATCACCCCCTCGTCATAGAGGCGCTGAATGCGCTGGTACGACTTCTCGGCAATCTCATAGCCGGCCTTCGCCTGCTGGAGCACGCTGTAGGCACCCTGGATCTGTTCCTTTCGAGCACCGTTCTGGGCTTTCAACTCAATAGCGGCTGCAGCACTCTCAGCACTGCGGGCCTGCTCCATCTTCGCACGCACCTCGGGAGCATCGAGGATGGCGAGGGTGTCACCAGCCTTCACATAGTCACCCTCACTCACACGGAGTTCAAGGATACGACCAGGCACCTTACTTGACACCCGGTATTCAGTAACCTCCACCTGACCCTGAATGACATCCACGTCGCGGTCAAGGGCGAGGAATCCGATCAGTGCCACGATAATCACGACTGCTACGAAACCAGCAATGGCGAGCAGAATGTTGTTATGTTGACTTTTTGCGCTCATAATATATTATTTTTTTGTTTATTCCAATGTTCCGAGGGATTTCTGGAGGTCTACCTGCGAAAGGCGGACGTCAATCTCCGCGTCGATCTTCTGCGACTGTGCCTGGAGCCAGGCTGTCTGAGCCTCCATCACTGCGGTAGGACTGATGACACCCTCCTGGAAGCCCAGGTTAGCGGTACGCAGGTTCTCATCGGCACGGGCGATGTTCGTCTGAGCCATCGTGAGTCGCTTGTTCGCTTCGTTCACGCGGAACGTGTTCTGGTTCACCTGCAACTCGATCTTCTCACGGGCCTCCTGCAACTCGAGTGAAGCGATGCTGGTGGCACCCTTTGAGGCCCGCACCTTATACATCACGTCGCCCCAGTTCCAGATGGGCACACGCACCAAGACACCTACATTCCAGAAACCCTGGAACTTGCGCTGGAAGCCATTGACCAGGCTGGGGTTCGTCACGGCATAACCGCCTGTCAGTGCCACCATTGGCAGATTGCCGGCCTTGAGCACGTTCGTCAACTGCTTGGTCAGTTTCACCCCACCCTCGAGCATCTTTAACTCAGGACGGTTCGACACGGCCGTCGCTACGTCGAGTTCCGGCGTCAGTGCCACCACAGCAATGTTCTCATTATCTTCGTCAGCCAGTGTGATAGCCTCGTTGATGGGGAGTCCGATCGTCTGGCAGAGCAGCATCTTCGACAACACGAGTCCGTCGTTGACCTTCTGGAGGGTCATCTCTGCCTCGTTCACCTTCACTTCTACAGAAAGGCCGTCGCTACGAGTGGCCACGCCCTCGTTGATCATCTTATTCACATCGGAAGAGAGTTTCGTCACCAGATCGAGGAAACTCTGAGCCAAACGCTGTTTATGCTTCAGCGACACCACCTGCCAGTACACCTTGTCGGTATTATAGAGTGTAGCCTGGCGACGGGCCTCCGCAGAGTTGTCCTGCATCTCTTCGTTGATGTCCGCCATCTTGTTCAGGGCGATGATGCTTCCACCCATGAAGACGGGTTGCACCACCATCACCGATCCGGCGAAGAGATGTCGGGTGTCGGTATCGAGGGCATCAACGAGCCCCTGTCCGAGGCCATTCAACTGTCCGCCGATCTTCTGCATCTCTGCGTCACTCATGTTCTTCAGGTCTTCCAGTTTGATACCCATCGTGGTCAACATCAGATTGATGTTCTCCATGGGCAGATGACTCGACATCTGGGCGAAGTCAGCCTGCAGACCACCCACCATCGCATCACCCATGTGGGGTAGCACCTGTTTCTGATGGTCGTTGAGCAGGGAGATCTCCCTACTGGTATACTGATACGTGCCGATGGCACTCACGTGGGGCAGGTACTTCGTGCGTGCAGACTTACGGAGATTCTCCGCTACATCCTGCTTCACCTTCGCCACGCCCATCTGCTTGTTGTAGCGCAATGCCATCTGCCGGCAACTGTCAAGCGTCAGCAAACGCTGAGCAGAAATTTGAAAAGGTAAAAAGGCGAAAAGGTGAAAAAGCAATATCCATTTCACCCCCCTTTTGACCTTAACGATTTTTCTCCAATCCATATATTATCTATTTCGTTTTATGATGTTTCACCCTTTTCACCCATTCACCTTTTCACCCTTTACTCAAAGTTAAACGTCCTGGAGCCGATCATGTGTCCGTCGGCGAAGATGCTGACGCGGTACTGTCCGCTCTCGAGCATCTGGGTGACGCTCCAATAGACAGACACGTTCGTCTCCTCGCCCGTATACTCCACCACCTTACGGGCCGAGCACTCGATATTCCGATTCTCATAGGGGAATGTCCCCCCACCGCCCAGCACGTTGCCACCCGGATTCTGGATGCGTACATAGACCGTACGGTTACCATTAGCGGCCGTCACGTTACGCGAGATGGTGAAGCCGACCTGCATCTTACGGCAGTCCTTGAGTTTCGGCTTCTTCATCGCCCTGTCTTTCTTGTCGAGCAGTGTCAGGCTGATGTTCGTCGCATCGAGTTGAGCGGCGATAGCCACCTTCTCCGAGAGCGAGGCCTTCTCACTGCTCAGGCCCACGACCTGCTGGGTACGCTGTTCGAGTTCTGCCGTCACCCGGGTGTTCTCGCGTTTCAGGTTCTCGTTCAGACGGTTCAGTGAGTCTATCTGCATCACATAGTCACGCAGTACGGCCCGGACGGTGGCGAGTTCCCTTTTCAGACGGGCTATCTCACGGGCATCATCAGCCTTCACCTTCTTCAGTTCTTCCAGTAACTGCTGGGTACGCAGTTGCTCCTGCGTGAGTTGCGCGACGATGGAGTCATTGTTAATCTGTGTCTTCATCTCGCTGTATTGCAAAGCGAAGCGCTCGTACTCGTTCTCCATCTCCTGTTTGTCGAGAGCAGCGAGTTCCTGCATATCCTGATTCCGCTGTTTCTGCTCTTGCAGGTTCATGAAGAGCCACGCCGCTCCTGCTATCAGGGCGAGGATCAACACAACCATCAAGGGCATCACATATCTCTTCATGTCTGCTTTTTCTCTTATAATTCGGGTGCAAAGATACTCATTTCCTCTGAAAACGCAAAGATTTTTAATAATTGTTTGGCCAATTCAATTAAAATATCTATATTTGCGGTGTCATTGCAAAAGATTATCTATGCAAAAGGGCAGTTTCCTGCACAGAGCCTTTGACCTCTATTACGATGGTTTCCGCTCGATGCGCCTCGGCAAGACGCTGTGGGCCATTATCCTCATCAAACTTTTCATTATCTTCGCCATCCTCAAAGTGTTCTTCTTCCCCAACTTCCTGAAGGAACATGCCGGAGGCGACGAAGCAGGCTATGTGGCCGGCTCGCTCATCGAGCGATCCTCCCCCTAACGACCCTAATTACCCTAATCTCCCTAATTACCCTAATCCCCCTAAAAACCCCTAAAAACATCAATATCTATGCTTCAAAACCTCTTCTTATCCATTGATGCCGGGACCATCGACTGGTCGAGGGCGCAGTTCGCCCTCACGGCAATCTATCATTGGCTGTTCGTCCCGCTCACGCTGGGATTGGCAGTCATCATGGGAATCGTGGAGACCCAGTATTACCGTACGAAGGACGGTTTCTGGCGTGATGCCGCTAAGTTCTGGCAGAAACTCTTCGGCATCAACTTCGCGATGGGTGTCGCCACGGGTATCATCCTCGAGTTCGAGTTTGGTACCAACTGGTCTAACTACTCCTGGTTCGTGGGTGACATCTTCGGTGCCCCGCTGGCCGTCGAGGGTATCGTCGCCTTTTTCATGGAGTCCACCTTCGTGGCCGTGATGTACTTCGGCTGGAAGAAGGTGTCGCCGGGCTTCCACCTCGCCTCCACCTGGCTCACAGGACTTGGAGCCACCATCTCCGCCTGGTGGATCCTTGTGGCCAATGCCTGGATGCAGTATCCCGTGGGGTGTGAGTTCAACCCCGACACGATGCGCAACGAGATGGTGTCGTTCTTCGACGTCGCCCTCTCCCCGTTCGCCGTCTCGAAGTTCTGCCACACGGTCACCTCGGCCTGGATCATCGGAGCCGTGTTCTGTGTGGGTGTCTGCTGCTGGTATCTGATGAAGAAGCGCGAGACGCGACTCGCCGTCGAGAGCCTGAAGATCGGTGCGGCTGTCGGACTGGTAGCCTCCCTCCTCGCCGCTGTCACTGGTCATAAGTCGGGAATGGACGTAGCAGAGGTGCAACCCATGAAACTCGCCGCTATGGAAGCGCTTTATAACGGCGGAACAGATCAGGGTCTGACGGCCGTCGCCTGGGTGAATCCCTTCTGTCAGCCAGACTATCAGAACGAGGCGTCGGCACCCCTGAAGATCGACATCCCCTACGGTCTGTCCATGATGGCCACCAACGACCCCCACGGATTCGTGCCGGGCATCAACGACATCCTCAACGGCTACACCCGTCCTGACGGCACCGTAGAGCCCTCTGTCGACGAGAAGATCGAGCGTGGCAAGAAAGCCATCACCGCTCTCGCAGCATACCGTCAGGCGAAGTTCAACTCCAGCGACGGTGGCGAGATAGCGAGCGCCCACCTGAAGGTGCTCCAGGAGAACATGCCCTATTTCGGTTACGGCTACATCAAGGACAAGCACGATATCGTGCCCTTCATCCCCGTCAACTTCTGGGCTTTCCGCATCATGGTCGGCATGGGGTGCCTGTTCATCCTTTTCTTCGCCGTTGTCCTCGCCGGCGCCTACCAGTACCCCAAGGCCCTTTGGAAGAAGCGCTCCATCGAGAGCCTGCCCAAATGGCACTACTGGGTGGCCATTGCCCTCATCCCACTGGGCTATATCGCCTCCGAGAGTGGCTGGCTCGTGGCTGAGTTCGGACGCCAGCCCTGGACCATCCAGGATATGCTACCCACCTGGGCCGCTGTCAGCGACCTCCACTCCTCCAGCGTGATGATCACCTTCTTCCTCTTCCTGATTCTCTTCACCACGATGCTGGCCGTCGAGATCAACATCCTGCTCAAGCAGATCAAGAAAGGCCCCGAATACGAGAAATAAATCCGCAAATCGTAAATCCGCAAATCGTAAATCAGTAAATCTATGACATACGAATTCCTACAGCACTACTGGTGTTTCGTCGTAGCACTGCTTGGTGCGATATTAGTATTCCTACTGTTTGTGCAGGGTGCCAACTCCGTGGCCCGTTCCTTAGGACAGACAGCAGAGGGCCGGAGGCTCGTGTACAACTCCACAGGCCGCAAATGGGAGTTCACCTTCACCACCCTCGTCACCTTCGGCGGAGCCTTTTTTGCCTCCTATCCCCTCTTCTACTCGACGAGTTTCGGAGGTGCCTACTGGCTCTGGATGATCATTCTCTTCACGTTCGTGCTTCAGGCAGTGAGTTACGAGTTCCAGAACAAGATCGGCAACCTCCTCGGCCCGCGCACGTTCCAGTTCTTCCTCACGCTCAACGGCATCTTAGGACCGTTGCTCTTAGGCGGTGCCGTCGCCACCTTCTTCGAGGGTTCGAACTTCATCGTGGAGAAGGACAACCTCATCGACCCGACGGCCGTCACGCCGATCATCTCGCGCTGGGCCAATGCCTC
>ONPM01000016.1 GCA_900319715.1 uncultured Prevotella sp. | reverse complement strand
AACGACTCCATCAAGATTCACAAGTGCCAGTTGCACCGCGCAGAACTCTTAGGGAAGGACGGCGAGCCAGAGGTAACGGTGGAGTTCCGTACCCCCGTCATCGCCTTCTGGAGTCCTTTCGGCAAGCAGGCGCCCTTCGTCTGCATCGAGCCTTGGTACGGTATCGGCGATCCGCGGGGCTTCAATGGCGAGTTCAAGGACAAACCCCTGATGAACCATCTGCAGCCTGGTGCCTCATTCATGTCGAAATATAATATCACCATCGGACATTCCCATGAAGAATAGGAGTATCTTAGCCCTGCTGGTGACAGTGCCATTAGCCACCTTTGCCCAGACCGTCCGCCTGGATTCGACCATGGCGTCACTGAAGGTTGGTTACTTTGCCACGAGTATTGATATGCTGTCAGGTGCTGTGGACAAGGTGACGCAGGACCGTATGAACAAGGGTATGGTCATCTCGTCACTCGATGCGCTGAGCGGACAGGCGGCTGGTGTGCAGGTGGCGACAGGCGGCAATCAGGAGGCGATGGTATCGGCAGTCCGCGTTCGAGGCACCACCTCGCTGACGGGAGGTAACGACCCGTTGGTGATCATCGACGGTGTAGCCGCCGACCTGGCCATCCTCTCGACGGTCTACCCTGCGGAGATTGAGAGTTTCACGATCCTGAAGGATGCCTCTGAGACGGCCCAGTACGGCAGTCGTGGAGCCTCCGGTGTCATCGAGGTAGCGACGAAGAAAGGTCGCAACCAGCCGTTCCACATCTCTTACGACGGCTCCATCAGCGTGGAGTCTGTCTACAAGCGTCTGCAGATGCTCAATGCCGACCAGTTCAGACAGGCTAACACGGCCCTTGGCCTGCCTTACATCGACAAAGGAGCCAACACCGACTTCAACAAGAGCATCGAGCGCACAGGCTTCGTCCACAACAACCATATCGCCTTCGGTGGTGGCTCTGAGACGGCCAACTATCGTGCTTCGGTGGGTGTGATGGAGCATCGCACCATCATCCGCACCAACAACTACCGAAACTATATCGCCAAGTTGGATATCTCGCATAAGGCCTTCGATAACATGCTGGCCGTGGATCTTGGCATGTTCGGCTCACTGCAGAAGAACAACTACCTGCCCTTTATGCAGAAACTGATCTGTTCGGCGGCAACCTTCAATCCCACCTTCCCTGACGGTGCCAATGCCGACGGCAGTTATGACCAGGTGCCTGAGGCCCTCTGGATCACGAATCCCAACGCCCTGCTGACGATGAAGCAGGACGAAGACAACGCCCACTTTAATGTTCACCTGAATGCCACGCTCATACTGAGTCCCAACCTGAAACTGCGTGCCTTCGGCTCCTATTCCTACAACTCCGTGAACAACTCCCACTATTACCCCACCATCGTGTGGAGCCAGGGCGAGGCTTACCGCGGTAACGACAAGAACGTCGAGATGCTGGGCAATGTCTCTGTCAACTATACCATCAACACCCGCAACACATCACTCAACATCATGGCACTGGCAGAGGCCCAGAACAAGAAATCCACAGGCTTCTTCACCACCGTCACGAACTTCTCTACCGATGCCTTCGGCTATGACGAACTGACGGCAGGCGCCTCACGCCCCTGGGACGGCACGGACTCAGAATACGCCGACTCACACATGGAGTCGTTCCTGCTCCGTCTGCAGTACACCTTGTTCGACAGATACACCATCACCGCCAACGCCCGTGCCGACGCCTCATCGAAGGTCGGCAAGAACCACCGCTGGGGCTTCTTCCCCTCTGTCAGCGGTGCCTGGGTGATCAGCAAGGAGAAATGGATGAAACCCCTGAAGTTCATCAACAATGCCAAGTTACGTATCGGTCTCGGCCGTTCAGGCAGCCTAGGTGGCATCGGCTCCTACAACTCCATGGAACTGATCCAGCCCAACGGCGTGATACCCATGGGCGGGGGCATGACTACCACACTCGGTGCCGTCCGCAACGCCAACCCGGACCTGAAGTGGGAGGTGAAGCACACGTTCAATATCGGTGTGGACGTCTCGTTCTGGAACAGCCGCATCGCACTGTCTGTGGACTATTACCGCTCGAAGACCACCGACATGCTCTATGTCTACGACGTGCCGGTGCCACCATTCACCTATTCCAAACTGCTGGCCAACCTCGGCTCGATGAAGAACAGCGGTCTGGAGATAGGCTTCGGGATCACGCCACTACGCACCAAGGACATGGAGTTGGCCATCAACATGAACTGGACGTTTGAGAGCAACAAACTGCTCTCACTGGAAGGCGACTACAACGGCCAGCACCTGACGGCCCCACAGCAGAGTGGAATCTCCTCACTCTGGGGTCCTGGATTCCATGGTGGCAGTGGGGTGGTGAAACAGATTGTGGGCGAACAGTTAGGCATGTTCTACCTGCCTCATTGCAAGGGTTTAGCCAAAGACCCTACTGGAGGTTACTATTACGACGTGACAGATGAGAGTTATATCTGTGGACAGGCCACGCCTAAGGCTACGATGGGCTCCAACATCGTCTTCCGCTTCAAGCAATGGGACGTGACGATGCAAGTGAACGGCGCCTTCGGACATAAGATCTATAACGGCACGGCACTCACCCACTCCAACCTGCTCTCGCTACCCAACTACAACGTGATGCAGGGAGCACCGGAGAAGCAGATCATGGACCAGACTATCAGCGACTACTGGCTGGAGAATGGCGACTATGTGAACATCGACTACCTCACACTCGGCTGGAACGTGCCCGTCCATTCAAAACACATCCGAAGCCTGCGTGTGTCGACCTCCGTCAACAACCTCGCTACCATTACGGGCTATAGTGGCCTGACGCCGATGATCAACTCCACCATCATCAATGGCACTCTCGGCATCGACGACAAGAACACATTGCCCGTCTATCGGTCGTACACATTCGCCCTGAGCATCAAGTTCTAATTTAGCATCAAGAAATAAGAGTTATGGTTAACAAGATCTTTATATATTTCTTATTATTTCTGCTACTGCCTCCACTGCTCTCCTCATGCTCCCTCGACGAGGATCCGCGAGACCAGATAGCCGAAGAGGAAATCTACACCTCGGCGCAGAATCTCTACAAAAACGCCGTCGCCACCTTATTCAATTATATAGGTGGTACGGAAGAAGGACAGGGCCTGCAAGGTACCTGTCGCGGAGTCTATGACCTGCAGACCTTCGGCTCCGACGAAGCGATACTGCCCACCCGTGGCAGTGACTGGTACGACGGAGAACTATGGCAGGACATGTACCGACACTCATGGGGCGCCGGACTCGAACTGTCTAAGAATGCGTGGGTATACCTTTACAAGGTTATCGCCCTCTGCAATCATTCCATCGAGCAGTTAGACGCCCATAAGGAGTTGCTGACAGCCGAACAGTTAAAAGAATATAAGGCCGAGGTCAGAGCCCTCCGTGCCATTTACTATTGGTATCTGATGGACATCTTCGGACGGGTACCCATCATTTACTCATCCAAAATCGTCGTCAGCCAGGTAAAGCAGTCCGAACGCAGTGAACTACTCAGTTACATTTACAACGAACTAATGGAAGTTATCGATGACCTGCCATTAGGCAGCAGTGCCAATCGTGGTGACAACTACGGTCGCATCACCAGGTCGGTGGCCAATTTCGTACTTGCCAAACTGACACTTAATGCAGAAGTCTATGCCGACGACGACTGGACAGACGGCGTTCGTCCTGACGGCTCGGAGATTATCTTCCAAGTAGGGCAGGACAAATACAACGCCTGGGAGGCAACAGCCTATTTCTGTACCGAAATCGAGGATGAAGGTTTCAAACTCGCTACAGACTACTACGACAACTTCGTCGTCTATAACGAGAGTTCCCCGGAGAACATCTGGGTAATTCCCATGGACAAAGATCTGTATAAGACACAGCAGCAGAACCTCTATCGTTCTTATCACTACCGTCATGCTGCCGCTTATGGCTTTACAGGAGAGAACGGTTCCTGTGCCACCATCAACACACTTAAGGTTTTCGGCTACGACACCGAAGACGAGGACATACGCTTCACCATGAACTACTGGGCAGATGATCTAGAGGACTTCGACGGTCATACGATACTCGACCGCAAGGGCAACCCCCTGGTCTATTACCCTTGGGAGGTGGAGTTAGACCTGAGTTACAGTCCTTACATAGAGACTGCTGGAGCACGTATGAAGAAATACGAAATTGACAGGAATGCGACAAAAGAAGGCAAGTTGATGGACAACGACATTGTCCTCTTCCGCTATGCCGACGTGCTACTGATGCGTGCCGAAGCCTATCTGCGTAACGGAGAGCCTGAAAAGGGACAAGAAGACTTCAAAGCCGTTCGCTCCCGGGCCTACATGGCTGAGCGACCTCTGACGATGGAGAATATTTACGACGAACGACTGCTGGAACTGTGTTGGGAAGGCTGGCGCCGTCAGGACATGATCCGCTTCGGCCGCTATGAGAGTCTCTTCGAAGGGGATATTTTCGACGATAAAGTCGACGAAAGCGACGGTCACACCACCGTCTTCCCCATCCCCGCCGACGCCTTGGCGCTGAACAGTCATCTCGTACAGAATAAAGGGTACTAAACAATACTGTTGCATCAAACATGAAAATCGTTGTCTCACAAGAAATAGCCAATGTATGCCCCACATTCGTTGGAGCAGCCGTAGAAGCACAAGTTGTCAACACACCTCACTCACCGGAACTGTGGGAGGAGATCCACTCGCTGGAAGACCGTCTTCGCCAGGAACTGACCACTGAGAGTCTGAAAGATCTGCCAGGCATTGCCGCCACACGCAGAGTCTATAAGGCCTGTGGCAAGGATCCTTCACGCTACCGTCCTGCCAGCGAACAACTCATCCGGCGAATGCTACAGGGCAAGGAATTGTATCAGATTGACACCCTCGTGGACCTTGTCAACCTCGCTTCCATTGCCTACGGATACAGCATCGGCGGATTTGATGCCGATAAGTTCGTGGGGGATACGCTGACCTTAGGGGTTGGCCACGAGGGAGAGCCTTATGAGGGCATCGGACGAGGTATGCTCAACATCGCCGGACTGCCCGTCTATCGTGATGCCGAAGGTGGTGTAGGCACCCCGACCAGCGACCACGAGCGTACGAAGATGACACTCGAGACCACTCACCTCGTAGTTCTCATCAACGGTTACGACGGCAACGAAAAACGTGTCGCTGCCAATGCTCGTTTCATTCAGGACCTTCTACGCAAATATGCAAAGAGTGATGGGGGCACCGTCACTCTATACAGACAATCCTAAAGTTTCTTTTTCGGATAGAGGACGTTGTTAGCAGATGTTTCATATACTTTATCATTTGTTACATTTAGGTTGCTAAGGATCAAAATAAGCCACAGAATACACAGATAATCGCAAATTATTTTATAATTTTGCATCCGATTTTTAATAAACCACCAAAATGAGACAACCCAAAAAGAGTGTTATTGGTATCCTCGTCTTGCTGACGACTAACCTTCTAACAGCAACTGCTGACGATCAGACCACAGGAAAACTGGTCATCAATGAACTGATGCAATCAAACATCGACTGTATCATGGATGACCTGCATGAGTTCCCCGATTCATGGGTAGAACTGTACAACAACAGTGATGAAGCCATCGACCTGAAAGACTATCAGATTGGCACCCAGAAAGACAGCGCATGGCCATTGCCCAGCCAGACCGTTGAAGCGAAAGGCTTCATAACAGTGTACTGCGACAAGGAAGAGAATAAACTCCACACAGACTTCCGTCTGGAATCAGGCAAAGGCTGTGTGGTCTACCTGTTCAAAGGTAATGAGGCCGTAGACAGTCTCCCCGAGGCACTGAAGAAGATGCCTGCTCCCAACATCGCCTATGGACGCAAGGCAGACGGCAGCAACGAATGGGGCTATCAGTTAACCCCTACGCCAGGAGCCGCTAACTGCGGAGAGATCTGCGACGAAAAACATATCCTCGGTGAGCCCATCTTCAGTGAGCATGGTCGAGTGATGACAACTTCTAAGGATTTCTCACTCACGCTATCGCTACCGAAAGATGCACCTGAAGGTACACAGATTCGTTACACGACCAATGGCAAAGAACCTACCAAGGACAGCGAGCTCTACACAGAGGCGATATCAATTAACGACAGTTATTCCATTCGTGCCAAACTCTTCTGCGATGGTTGGCTCTCACCACGCTCAACCGTCCAGTCGTACATTTTCCTGGATCGCGACATGACCATTCCGGTGATATCCATCACCACCAACGACGATTATCTGAATGGTAAAGAAGGTATCTTCCGAGTCAACAGTAAGGCTAACCAGGTGAACTGGCGACGCCCCATCAATTTCGAACTGTTCGACGAGCCAGATAAGGCAAGTGTGCTCAACCAGATCTGCGAAACCCGCATTATGGGTGGACAGTCGAGAGACTGGGCCCGCAAGTCGATGGCTATCTATTCCAATAAGCGTTTTGGAGCCAAGCGACTCGAATATGAGTTCTTCCCCGACCAGCGACCTGGCGTGACCAATTTCAAAAGCATCATGCTACGCAATGCTGGTAATGATATTGACGGTTTATATATGCGCGACGCCATCATGCAGCGCTCTATGGCCGAGCACGCCGACCTTGACTGGCAGGCCTGGCGCCCAGCCGTCGTTTATATCAACGGTGAATACCACTGCATGCTCAATATCCGCGAGCGGAGTAACGACGACAACATCTTCACCAACTACAACGAACTTGAGGACATCGACATGATAGAGATTGCCCAAGAGAACAACAAGATGGTGGGTGAGGTAAAGGCTGGCACCTCGGAAAACTACGACAAGTTCGTGAAATTCTACTCAGAGAGAGGCCATACACTGGCTGAATATGCTGAATGGATAGACTGGAAGGAGTATATCAATCTGATGGCCATGAACCTCTATTTCAACAATCAGGACTTTCCTGGCAACAACATCGTCATGTGGCGTCCAAGGACTGAGGACGGCAAGTGGCGCTGGATCTCCAAGGATACCGATTTCGGACTAGGACTCTACGGAAAAGAAGTGGAGTTCAATACCATCAAGTGGCTTTATGATTTCAACCACACTTACGACAGGGACAGGAAATGGGCCAACACTAAAGAAGCCACCATGCTTTTCCGTAACCTGATGGAGGATCCTGATTTCAATCGTGAGTTTATCGACCGAAACCTCGTCTATATGGGTGATTTCCTCAACGAAAAGGGAGTTCGGGCCATATGGGATCCTATGTACGAACTTGTCAAAGACGAACTGCTCATACATAGAGACGAACTGAACCCACCCAATCCCTGGTCATGGTGGGGAGGCGGCAACAATGAAAAGAACATCGAAAACGAGGTTAATAATGTCCGTAACTGGCTGAGCAAGCGCACAGACTATTACCGCAAATGCCTCTGCGACTACTATAAGGTGGGCACCCTGGCGTCTATGACAGTCAACAAGGACATGGAGGACGCTGCCGAAGGTCACATTCTCTTCAATGGCGTTGAACTATCCAATGGAACCTTTGATGGCAAATTCATTGTCGGGCGCAAGATCACCCTTGAGCCAGGCGAAGCATCTACCCTCAATGTAACAGGTTGGGAAGTCACAGCAGATGGCACTTCGAATAATTACCAGGGGGCCAGACTTGAGTTTGACATGCCTCAATGCAATAAACTCGCCATCAAAGCCCTTTTCGATACTACCGGCATCAGTATCATCCCGACAAACGATACGAAGTCTCAGGATGTCTACGACCTCAACGGCCGCAAGGTTCGTTCAGGCAGCACGTCGCTTGACGGCCTGCCACGAGGCATCTACATCATCGGAGGAAAGAAAGTGGTAGTCAAGTAAATATCGCGAGGCCAATCATCAATAGGCCTCGCGATATTTGCTTTCGTCCTTATCGTTGAGCATCGAAAGATAACTTTGATAACGGCTTTGGGCAATGTAATGGTCCTCAAGAGCCTGACGTACAGCACAACCAGGCTCGTGGGTATGGGTACAATTGGAGAAACGACAGTCTTTGGAGAAGTGAAAAATCTCACGGAAGTAACTGGTTAGTTCCTCTGGCTCCATGTCGAAAGTACCAAACCCCTTGATGCCAGGAGTATCTATCAACCAACCATCTCCCAAGGGAATCATCTCGGAAAAGGTTGTCGTGTGCTGACCTGTCTGATGGGCATCAGAAATCTCTGCCGTACGCAGGTTCGCTCCTGGAACCAGGCGGTTGATGAGAGTCGATTTCCCTACCCCGCTATTGCCACTTAGCAACGTTATCTTTCCCTGTAGCATTGGTAATAGTGCATCGACGCCCTCGCACGTCTCCGCTGAAATGGCCCGACATTCATAGCCCACGGTCTCATAGAGATGAATCAGCATCCGCTGATAATGCAACTCGTCGGCATCAAGCAGATCCGTCTTGTTGAATATCAGCACGACAGGCACCCTGTAAGCCTCAGCCGATGCAAGGAAGCGATCGATAAAGGTCGTACTGGTCTGCGGGCGGTTCACGGTGACAATGAGCATCGCCTGGTCTACATTGGCCGCAATGATATGACTCTGCTTCGAGAGGTTGATGCTTTTGCGGATGATGTAGTTGCGACGATCCTCTATCTCGGAGATATAGAGAGGTGAGGGGTCAGAGGTGAGAGGTGAGAGATTACTCTGAGGGGCACTAAGAATAACCCTATCGCCGACGGCAACAGGGTTAGTGCTACGGATACCCTTAAGGCGGAAATTACCTTTGACTTTACAATCAAGCAGTCGGCCATCGTCCGTCTGGACGGTGTACCAACTGCCTGTATTCTTAATGACCAGTCCCTTCAACTATAATAAACTAAACAGTCATAATCTCCTTATTCTTGGCAGCGAGGAGATCATCAATCTTCTTGATGAACTTGTCATGAATCTTCTGGAGTTCCAACTCGGCATCCTTCTCGTTATCCTCTGAGAGTCCGTCCTTAATCGCCTTCTTCAGTTTATCCTTGATGTCAGCCCTCACGTTGCGCACCTCCACCTTAGCCTTCTCTGCAATCTTGGCACACTGCTTTGCCAATTCACGGCGACGCTCCTCGGTGGGAATAGGGATGTTCAGTCGTATCACCTCACCATTGTTCTCTGGGGTGATGCCCACATCAGAGTCCATGATGGCCTTCTCGATGTTGCGGATTTCCTTACGGTCCCAAGGTTTGATAGCAATGGTACGGGGATCGGGCACACTCACATTAGCCACTTGGTTCAGAGGAACTTTGGATCCATAGGAATCCACTCGTACACCATCGAGGATGGCCACGTTGGCACGTCCTGCACGGATACGATTCAACTCGTCTTCGAGGAACATGGCAGCCATCTCCATGCGCTCCTCACTTTTCTGCAATGTTTCTTTAACGTCAATCATAATCTTCCGGTTTTAGTTTTCTGTTGACAAAAGTACGGCTTTTTCATGAAATCTCCAAACTTTTTGTTCTTTTTTTCTATTTTACATATTATATATAAATAAGGTGTAAGGCTCAAAAGGGGCAGAATACCACGATTGTGGTATGCAGAATAGCCCACGTGTGGGATTTCGTAACCGCAGAAATCACCGTACCTTTGCACTCAAGAAAAGAAAGAGTAACATTACAAACATTTTAAAAGAACAAGATTATGACAAAGATTGCAAAACAACTGACCGAACTAATCGGCAACACCCCGCTGCTGGAACTCTCCAAGTTCTCTAATGCCAAGGGTATTGAGACACCAATTATCGCCAAAGTAGAATTCTTCAATCCTGGCGGCAGTGTGAAAGACCGAATCGCCTTAGCGATGATAGAAGATGCCGAGAAGAAGGGTCTGCTCAAGCCCGGTGCCACTATCATCGAGCCCACCAGCGGTAACACTGGCGTAGGGTTGGCACTCGTCAGTGCCGTCAAGGGTTACAAACTGATTCTGACGATGCCTGAGACGATGAGTGTCGAGCGTCGCAACCTCGTGAAGGCCTATGGTGCCGAGGTCAGGCTGACAAGTGGAAAAGACGGTATGCCCGGAGCCATCAAGGCAGCAGAGCAACTGCGCGATAGCATCCCCGGTAGCATCATCCTGCAGCAGTTCGAGAATGCAGCCAACCCCGCCAAGCATTATGCAACGACAGGTCCAGAGATTTGGGACCAGACAGACGGCAAGATCGACATCTTTGTAGCCGGTGTGGGTACTGGTGGTACTATCTCTGGAGTAGCAAAGTACCTCAAGGAGAAGAATCCAAATGTGAAAATCATCGCCGTAGAGCCTAAATCCTCACCTGTTCTCAATGGCGGTCCAAGCGGTCCTCACAAGATTCAAGGCATCGGTGCCGGTTTTATTCCTAAGACATACGACGGCAATCTCATCGACGAAGTACTTGACGTAGAGAACGACGATGCTATCCGCGCAGGCCGCGAACTGGCTCAGACGGAAGGTCTGTTGGTGGGTATCTCATCAGGAGCAGCCGCTTTCGGTGCCACCGTGATTGCCAAGCGTCCTGAAAACAAAGGTAAGAAGATCGTAGCCCTGTTGCCAGACACTGGCGAGCGCTACCTCTCGACAGTGCTCTACGCCTTTGAAGAATACCCGCTCTAAAGCGCAATTCTTTCTTCTGGAAAGCACAAATCATCCCTAAATCAGGATGATTTGTGTTTTTTTTGTGCTTTTATTTTGTTATTTAATCAGAATTGTCTACCTTTGCCGAGAACAACTGCCTGAAACTGAATGAGCAACAGTAATAGACAAAGACTTCTGACCGTCGCGGTGCTCCTCGCCATCAGCCTCACAGCACTGGCCCAAAAAGGGAATATGGAGACAATTGCCGATGCGTACCATCTCTCGGCCTACCTCGTGGCTGCACTGATGATCAGCATATTTGTCATGGTCTTCTCCAACCGCCTCTTCTATTTCCGCCAGGACCAAGTCAGCACACAGGCACAACAACTGAACAAGCAGTTAGGACTCGTACTGACTTCCAACAAAACACATATCTGGACCTACGACTTCAGCAAACACCTCTACACCTTATTATCCCGTAATGGAGAAGAGGAGCAATCCTACGCTCCCATTGACTTCTCACAGTTTTTCGACAAGAACGAGTTCACCCAACTACACAAAACTATCACCTCCATGACCGACAGCCCTGATGAACCCAAGCCCATCGTCATCAAAGGCTGCGCCCCTGCAGACGGTTCCAATCCGCCCATCTACAAGATCCACCTGTCCATACTGCAACACGACAAGAACGGCAAAGCCAAACTCTTGCTGGGCATCCAGCGCGACATCACGGAGAACAGGCAACGGAAAGAGAAGGCACGCAATCTGTCCCTACGCTATCACACTATTTTCAACTCGGCACTCGTCGATATGATCTACTACGATGCCAACGGACAGTTGACAGACATCAACGACAAGGCCTGCGAGACCTTTGGAATCAATGATCGGGAAGCCTTGATGAAACGGAAAGTGAAGATTACAGACATTCCTTCATACAGAAATTTAGACTTCAACCATCTTGAAAACCTCCAGTTCTCGTCAATCACAGATATTGACCGCACGAAACGTGAAGATGAGAGGATTCCTGAGTTGACTGTTAAGGGTAAGTTCTATTACGAATGCATCGTCACTGCCGTCCGTGACAAGAACCAACAACTGCGTGGAATCATCACCGCAGGTCGTGACATCACCGACATGGTAGATTCCCATCATCGCCAACAACAAGATGCCATATTGCTCGAGAAACGTACCAAGGATATACAAGACTATATCAACAACATCAACTACTCGTTGAAGGTGAGTGGTGTGAAACTTGTCAACTACCATCCGGACAACCACGAACTGAAGATATTCAGTGATTTGAATCAGGTACAATACTGTCTCTCCCAAATCCGATGCGCCTCGCTGCTGGCAACGACAGACCAACGGAAGGCACGCGGACTGCTACTCCGTATGGACCACCGTATCCCGGGAGACTTCACGACGACCATCCAAACCCGTTTCCACGACAAACAAGGACGTGACCTGTTCCTCACCTTCAGCATGGTTCCTGTCAAAGGAAAGGATGGCCGCATCAGCCACTACTTCGGCATGCTTCGCAACGACACGGAGATGGTCTACACTGAGCGGCAACTGATGAAGGAGACGAAGAAGGCTCAGGAGACAGAGGAACTTAAGGGAACCTTCTTGCTGAACATGAGTTACGAGATCCGTACGCCTCTTAATGCAGTCATCGGCTTTGCAGAACTTTTCAACGGTCCACATGAGGTTGAAGACGAGCCCGTATTCTCCGAGGAAATCAAACGTAACACCAACGAACTGCTCAGTCTTGTCAATGATATCCTCTACATTTCACGGCTCGATGCAAGGATGGTGGAATTCAATTATAAAGATACTGACTTCGCCACCCTCTTTGAGGGTTTCTGCTATATGGGTCTGAGTGCACTCAAGCCTGATGTGAAGATTCAAGTAGAGAATCCATACAATCATCTAGTGGTCAGGATTGCCGAGGATCACCTTGGGGAGGTCATCGAGAAACTGTGTATCAACGCAGCACGGACGACAACGACAGGATACATCCGTACCAAGTATGACTACCGCCACGGGGAGTTGAACATCACCATCGAGGACACGGGCAGAGGCTTCAGCGAGAAAGACCTGAAACATATATTTGACCGTTTCGCTAGAGATGAGAACAACCAGCGTGAGGGCACAGGTCTTGACATGGCCATCATCAAAGAACTGGTAGAACAGATGGGAGGAACGATAGAGATCCAGTCGGAGGAAGGCAAGGGTAGTTCCATTTACATCATCATCCCCTGCGAGATGACGGCCATGGAGAAGAAAGCCACAGATTTCACAATAACTTAGAGCCGTACAGACATGATCCTATTACTATCACATATCCGGACACTGGCAGCCATCGCGCCCGACCTACCATCATTACTGATGGTGTTTGTCGTGTGCATCGCCTTTGTGATAGCCTGGGCTGTCAATCGCATCAGTCTGCTGCGCATACGACAGAGCGTCGACAAGATCAAAGAGACCTCTACCATCATGCAGCACACCCTCGACATGGGCAAGAACTATGTGCTGATGCTTGACATCCGGCAGCAACACGCCATCAACATCCACGGCCACCTGCTACCCGATAAAGGTATGGGGTATCAAGAAAGTCTTGAATTGATACATCCAGACGACCGCTCCATCTACACAGAGTTCATCAAACGCCTGTCGTCCGGAGACAGAGAGACAGACGAATGTATCTTCCGATGGGATATCAGCGGTATTAAGAAACTTGGGCAATGGCGATATATGGAAGACCGAGGCATCACTGAATACGCAAATGCCGGCATACGTCCCATACACATCTTCTGCACCAGGACAGACTGTACCGAACAGGTCCTGCTTGAAAAGGAAGAACAGGAAATGGCTGATAAGTATCGCCGTATTTTTGAACAGTCTCTCATTGGTCTGGCCTTCTATGACAAAGACGGATACCTGCTGACGACCAACCAGAAGATGCGTGAGATACTGAATTTCCAGTCGGAAAAGGATCCATACTACTATGACAGTTCCCTGTTCGATATGCCATCCTTCCGCGATATCCTGAACAATCGCAACGTAGAGGAACTCTATTTCTGTACGAAGAGTATCATCATCGAGCGTGGTGTCAACTGCTATACAGAGATGCGCTTACACCCCATCTACAAAGATAACGGAGAACTCTACTGCATCACCTTCTCCATCCGCGATGTGAGCCAAGAGCGTGAACTATACCTGCAGAACAAGAAAAACAGTCTTGACATACGCTTAGCCAACGAAGCCATCCAACAGTATGAGAATGAAATCCAATATCTGATGGATACCTGTAACATGCGCTTCTTCCGCACCTCGTTCACCAAGCGACAGTGCTACTTCTTCAAGACACTTGGCACCCCAGAGAGTCAGATGGATTTTGATACACTCATCGACCATTTCGTTGACAGTCCATTCCGTCAGGGACTGATTGAGCCAGAGAAATATTTCGACGTGCCCCGTACCACGGTCACCTATATGCATCCTTTCTTCCACGAAGGCGAAGACATGCAATGGAACATCATCGACAGTACGCCGTTCTTCGATGAGAATGGCCGTCTGGAGGGCAGTTATGGTGTCGTGCGGAATGTCAACGATCTCATCAACAAGCAAGAGAGGCTGAAACAGGAGACGGAGCGGGCCAACGACTCCGGTCGTCTGAAGTCGGTGTTCATGGCCAATATGACCCATGAGATCCGCACACCTCTGAACTCCATCGTTGGTTTCTCTGACGTACTGCCCATGCTGTCCACCCAAGAGGAGAAGCAGGAAATCATCCGTGTCATCATGAACAACTGCGACATGCTCATGCGACTGATCAATGATATCCTCGCTATCTCGTCGCTCGATACGAGTGGTATCAGCATAGAACCTAAGGAAATCGACTTTGCCATCAGTTTCAACGACATCTGCGAGTCCTTGAAAGAACGCGTACAGGAGCCGTCTGTGGAGTTTATCAAGGACAATCCTTACAGCAGTTTCTTAACCATTCTCGACAAAGGACGCATCCAGCAAGTCATCACAAACTTTGTGACCAATGCCGTCAAGTATACCCATCAGGGACATATCAAGGTCGGCTATCGTTACGAAGAGAGGCAGTTGTATATTTATTGTGAAGACACGGGTGCAGGTATTCCCAAGGAACATCAGGCAAAGGTCTTTGAGCGATTTGTCAAACTGAACGACTTCATACAAGGCACGGGCCTCGGCCTCTCTATCTGTAAGGCCATCGCCGATGCCTGCCATGGTGACATCGGCGTCGAATCTGAAGGCGAAGGGAAGGGATCGACATTCTGGATGAGGATTCCCTGCGAGAAAAGGTAGAAAGGTGAAAATTGAAATGATGACTAGTCTTAAACATATAACAGAAATGGTACGGAAGTCGGGAAGGATCCTGATGATTCTTTTCATGCTTCCTCTTTTTCACCTCTATACCCTTCCCGCTGCGGCGCTGACAGCAGACACGACCAGGGTATTCACCGAAGAGCACCCGCTGGTCTATGAAGATGCCTGGGATCTGTGGCCTTACGTCTTCCTCAACGAGAACGGCGAACCAGACGGTTACAATATCGACTTGCTGAGGATGATATTCAAGAGGCTCAACATCCCATATATCATCAAGTTGAAGCCTACCCTTGAGGCACAGGCCGATCTGAGAAGCGGCAAGTCAGACCTCATGCTCCGCATGGATGCCTCTTTCTCCAGAGGCAACACGCTTTACAGCAACACCATCGTCCAGTTGTTTACCCATAGTGTGGTGTCTCCAATATCGTCTCATGTCGTACTGCATACAGGCAAGGATCTGAAGGGCCAGCATGTCATCGTACACGAAGGCAGTTTCAGCCATCATATGATCATGGATGAGGGTTGGACGAAGGATATCAAGGCCTACGATGACATGAAGGAAGCCATCCAGAAGTTGCGTACCGACGAACAAGGCGTGATTATCTGGAACACCATGTCGCTGAAATGGCTCATGCGGAAATACAAGACCGACAATCTGACCATCAATCCTATCGACATTCCAGCGGGAGAATATAAGTTCATGTCGAAGAACCGCTATCTGCTTAATCAGATTGACAGCATCTACACAGAACTTCGTATGAACGACCAGTTAGAGGGCATACGCAACAAGTGGTTCTATCCGGAGCATGCCGATTCGGGCATTCCTGCCTGGGTATGGAACCTTGCCGCTGTGCTGGCAGCACTTGCTCTAGTATTCCTCGTATACTACGCCTTCTACCGCATCCGTGAACGGCAGATGACACATGAGATCCGACAGAGCAATAACCGTCTGTCGCTCGTACTCAGTTCCAGCGAGATCGGCATGTGGATCTATCATGTGCTGCCTCAGACCATCGAATGGGTTGACGAGTTCGGCAAGACGACACAGAATCTCCACATGCATGACCTGGTGACCCGCTACAGCCAGGATGACTACGACACACTCCGGGAGACGCTTGATGACATCATCTACCAGCGGAAGGAATCAGCCAACATCACACTGAAGATCAGGGAGCACAAGAACAATCACTTCGTTGAGCGTGACCACAGCATTGATATCGGCGTGCTCCGCCGTGACCGCAACGGCAAGCCCACAGACATCCTCGGTACAAGAGTAGATATCACCAACGAACGGATGCGCCAGTTGCGCATTCAAGACAGTATGATCCGCTATCAGGCCGTCTTCAATTCCGCCATGATCGACATGGTGGTCTACGATGCCGATGGCTACATCGTCGACATGAACGACAAGGCCCTTAACAGTCTACACATGAGCAGGGGGGATCTGATTCAGGAGCACATCCATCTGAGAAGTGTATTAGGTATGGACGATATCGACCTCAACACGTTTGAACCTTTACACATCACCCAGATATTCCCACTTGGCGACCAACGGTCCCTGCCCACTTACCTGAAACGTTCAAAGATGTTCTACGAACTGAAGTTAATACCTGTTCGAGACAGTAATGGGAAACTGCTGAATATCTTTGGCACAGGGCGTAACGTGACAGAAGTGGCCATGTCATACCGGAAGATCAAGGAGAATGCCCACGAATTGCAGCGAAGCAACGACGAGATGAATCAGTACATCCGCAACATCGACTATGTGATGAACGTAGGAGGCATCCGCATGGCACGCTACAACCCGGAGACCCACATGCTGACCATCTATAAAGACAGTAACAACGTAGAGTTCAAACTGACCCAGACACGAGCACTCAGTCTTGTGGACGACAGCACTCAACGCCGTGCGCTGAATATCATCAAGAGCATGGACAGCCTCACGACAAAGTCCATCCATGCAGACATAAAGACCACCTTGCGGAAGAAAGGCGGTGGCGGACGCCTGCACCTGCAACTGCACTTCATTCCCATCTATGACAATCAGAATGAAATAAAGGAGTATTTCGGCATGTGCCGAGACATCAGCGAGATCAAGACCATCGAGGAGAAACTGGCTGCCGAGACCCTACGTGCCCAGGAGGTAGAGGTAATCAAGAATGCTTTCCTCCACAACATGAGTTTCGAGATACGTACGCCACTGAATACGGTAGTTGGCTTCGCAGAACTCTTCCAGATGGAACACAGCCCGGAAGACGAGATCGTGTTCATCCATGAAATCAAGGAAAACTCCGCCAAACTGCTCAAACTCATCAACGACATCCTGTTCATCTCGCGACTCGATGCCGACATGATTGAGTTCAACAAGCGCACCGTCGACTTCCAGGCCCTCATAAGCCAGCAGTGCGAGTCCGTCTGGACCAATTTGAGGAAGCCCGACGTGGAGTATTCCATTAGCAATGCCTTCAAGAAACTGATGCTTGAGATCGACAGTTCCAATGTGTCTATCATCATCGACAAGATTGTAACCAACGCTGCGATGTATACGGAAAAAGGTTCTGTCTTCGTACGCTACGACTATCTGGGTGACAACCTCATTGTCTCTGTCGAAGACACCGGATGCGGAATCCCAGAGTCTGCACTGGCCAATATCTTCGACCGCTTCGTCACTAGTGCCAGTGAAGGCGCAGGCCTTGGCCTGGCCATCTGCCATGAACTCATCCTGCGGCTCAACGGCACCATCAACATCAAGTCTGATGAGGGCAAGGGTACTACAGTGTGGTTTACCATCCCCTGTCAGGCGGTCGAAATAGAACGAGATTGAGAAAGGTGATATAATTATGGAAATAAGATATATAGTCGATATGATACGAAAGCCGGAAAGGATTCTGCAGATTCTTTTCACACTCTCGCTATCCCACCTTTTCGCCATACCAGCACAGGCACAACTGGAATTCAGTTACACCGAAGACAATCCTGTCATCATAGCAAGCGACTGGGACTTCCCGCCTTATGAATACAGTAACGACGAGGGCGAGCCAGCAGGTTACAACATCGACCTGCTGCAGATCATCTTCAGCAAACTCGACATTCCCTATCGCATCATCCTCCGCGAGTGGAGTGAAGCGGCCCAGACCTTCGAGCGCCGTGATGCCGATCTGGTCATCGACCCCACATACCGCTTCCATGGAAGGCCCTACATCCGCTCTACCAACATCCTGAACTACTACAAGGTACAGATCGTCTCAGCCCAAGATGCCCCCCCAGTCCTGGCGCTCGGCCACTTTTCCCCCACAGACACACTCGTGCTCAAGCAAGACGACTATGCTGCCAACCGTATCATCGACGAGCGCCATCTAGATATCCCCATCCTCTACCGCTCGCCCAAGGAGGCTTTGGCAGGTATCAGTGAAGGGAGATACAAGTATTTCATCTGGGGCGAGGGGCCACTGAAATGGAAGAAGAAAGAACTGGCCTTAGACACACTCATCGTCAACGCCATCGATATCCCTGAAGGCGAAATCCGTGTCGTGGGCTATGACAAGGAACTCATCGACGCCATCGACGACGAATACGCCCGTATGGAACAAAATGGCGACCTGGAGGTGCTGCGCGACAAGTGGTTCCACCCAGAGCGCATCCATGACGACACGTCACCCTATGCCCTCATCGTGCTGGCTGGTGCAGTCATCGCCGTAATCATCGTTGTGCTGATGGCGCGCCTGGTCCGCGCCAGGGTAAAGCAGGCTGTGAGAAAGACGGAAGACCTGAACAACATGATGGAGCAGGCGCTGAACATGGGCAAATACTACGTGTTTACCATCGACATTGCGACAGGTCGGGTGCATAATATCCACGGCCAGTTACTGCCTGACGGCGAACTGGTAAGGGATATATTCCTTCCGCGTATTGACAAAGATGATGTGGAAGACTTCCAAAAGAAAATAGACCTGCTGATTTCAGGCGAACTCCAGCAGGCGCGCTACACCAAGGCTTTCAATACTGGCTCTCCAGAACACCCAGACTGGATATGGCTCAGCGGACTGGCAAGCCTCGAATACGAAGGCAGCAAGCCTCGCTACATCGTCAATACCGTCCGCGATATCACTAAACTGATCGAAGAAGAGCGCGTCAACAATGAACTGAGCGCTAAATATATGAAGATCTTCGAAACCAACTTCATCGCCATGTCGTTCTACGACAGCAATGGCTACCTCCTCGACCTCAATGACAAGATGAAAGAAATATGTGACTACACAGAGGAGGATAAGGACTTTTTCTATAAGACATCATTCTTCGAAACCCCTCTCATTAAGGGCGAATATCCGCGTAACAGCCGCGAAGAGTTCCATGCCTGTCAGTTAACCAAATTCCCTAACAGGCCCAGCAAGTATATCGAACTACGCATCAGACCTATTTTCGGCAACAACAAAAATATATTATATTACGTGGCCACGGCCCGTGACCTGAACGCAGAGCGCAACATCTACCTCGAGCAGATACGCCACAATCAGGAGATGGAGAAGACCGCCACGGCTATTGATCTGTTCGAGAAACGACTGCAATACCTGCTGGAGAAGTCAGACATGTATGTCTGGAAGTTCGACCTCGGTACGCGCCAGATCGAATTCTCCCGCTCACAACGCACAAAGGGCTTCACCATGAGCCGCGACGAATTTGTGAACTACATGTTCGAAGACCAGCGGGAAGAGGCCGACCAGAAACTGATAAGCATGATAAGTCGAGGCGATGACTTCAATTCCATCTGCCACTTCATGAGGCTGCCATCCACCCCCACCCCCTGCTGGTATGCCCTCAGCGGTGTGCCTGAGCGCGATGAGCAAGGGCGGTTCACCTCCTACTTCGGTGTGGGACGTGACATCACCAACCTCATGGAGGCTCAGGAGAGACTGAAGCAGGAGACCAGTCGCGCAGAAGACTCTGGCCGCATGAAGAGTGCCTTCCTAGCCAACATGACCCACGAGATACGCACCCCGCTGAATGCCATCGTGGGCTTCAGCGACCTGCTGCCTGAGATTGACACCAATGAGGAGCGCATGGAGTTCATCCGCATTATCCGCAACAACTGCGACATGCTCATGCGGCTCATCAACGACATCCTCGAAGCCTCGTCGATGGGCCAGGCGCTCGCCATCAAACCCACGGAGGTAGACTTCTCCCTGTTCTTCGACGACATCTGCCAGGCGCTCGCCCAGCGAGTGCAGGAGCCTGGCGTAGAGTTCATCAAGGACAATCCCTATCCCACCTGCCGTACCATCCTCGACAAGGGCCGCATACAACAAGTGCTCACCAACTTTGTCACCAATGCCGTGAAGTATACCCACCAGGGCTTCATCAAGGTGGGTTACCACTGGGACCGCCGCATGAAGTTCGATGGCAGCGGCGAGGCGGAGGGTCTGACGTTCTACTGTCTCGACACAGGTGCCGGCATCCCCAAGGAGAAACAGGCCAGCGTCTTCGAGCGATTCGTCAAACTGAACGACTTCGTGCAGGGCACGGGTCTGGGCCTCTCCATCTGCCAGGCCATCGCCGAGCGCTGCAATGGCAGCATCGGCGTGACCTCAGAAGGCGAGGGCCGCGGCTCTAGTTTCTGGCTCTGGATCCCTTGCGAGAGATTGTAGCATCAGGACGAAGCGCCCCTGAGCCCATAAGACATGGAGGCCCGCCGCTGAGCGGCAAGCCTCCATCATCTTATTTGTCAGTTCGATATCAGACGAAGATGAACGTGCGCAGTGCCCAATAAGAGACGATACCAGCGAGGTAGCCCGTGAAAGCCACCCACGTAATCTTCTTCATATACCAGCCGAACGTGATCTTCTCCAGACCCATGACCACCACACCAGCGGCCGAGCCGATGATGAGCATCGAGCCGCCCACACCAGCACAGTAGGCCAGCAACTGCCAGAAGATGCCGTCAATGGCCATATCGCCAGCAGCCTCAACGGGATACATGCCCATGCAGCCAGCCACAAGCGGCACATTGTCGACAATGGAAGAGAGCACGCCAATGATACCCGTAATCAGGTAATGATTACCGCTGAACCACACATTGAGATTCTCGCCCAGCATCGTCAACACGCCAATCGTTTCCAGACAACCCACAGCCATCAGGATGCCCAGGAAGAAGAGGATCGTGTCCATATCAATGCGCGACAACATCTTCGACACGCGCTTCTGAGTACCGCGGTTGTCGGCCATATCCTCGTTCTCCTGGTGGATACGGATATAGAAGATCTCCGTCACCGTCCACAGCACGCCAAGCACGAGCAGGATGCCCACAAACGGCGGCAGATGGGTAATGGTCTTGAAGATAGGTACAAAGATCAGACCGCCCACGCCGAGGAAGAAGATCACCTTGCGCTGGGCAGCGCTCAGGCTGTCGGCCTCCTCCTCGACGGCCATCTCCTGAGGAGCAGCCAGTTCGCCCTTCAGCGAGAGCGAGAGGATATAGGCAGGAATGACCATCGACACGAGCGACGGGATGAAGATTTCCATGATGACGCCAGCAGCCGTGATCACGCCCTTGTTCCAGAGCATGATGGTCGTCACGTCGCCGATCGGAGAGAAGGCGCCACCCGAGTTGGCAGAAATGATGACCAGCGAGGCGTAGATGATGCGGTCTGTGCGGTCGCTGACCAGTTTGCGCAGGATCATGATCATCACGATCGAGGTAGTCAGGTTGTCGAGGATGGCCGAGAGGATGAAGGTCATGAAGGCGATACGCCAGAGCAGCGCCCGCTTCGACTTGGTCTTCAGCGTGTCGCGCACAAAGTTGAAGCCGCCGTTCTGATCTACCAGTTCCACGATGGTCATGGCGCCCATCAGGAAGAAGAGCGTCGTGGCAGTAGAGCCTAAGTGTCGCTCTATCTCCGTACTTACCACCGAGGCCTTCAGACTGCCTATGGCAGCAGGTAGATAAGCCTCAGGGGCCATCATGAAGAGCGTCCATGTGGCCACAAACATAAGCAGCGCGATGGCTGCCTTGTTAATCTTCGTCAGGCTCTCAAGGGCTATGCAGAGGTAGCCGATGCAGAAGACGATGACGATTGCAATCGTTAATGTTGACATTTTTTGAAACTAAGTTATTAAATTGTTCGTAATCTGCGTGCAAAGGTAACAAAAAGTCGCGAAATATAAAAGACATAGGGAGAAAAAAAGTGACTTGCCGTTGCTTTCACCCTTAGGGACTCAGTCACAGAGAGCCCACCGCTACCCCTTTCAACCCCCACAAATGCCATGAAAAGTTAAAAGCCGAACAAATCGAAGCAAAAAGTTTGTGCTTTCGAGAAATCTTTGTATATTTGCACCTCAGATATGAACAACAGCCAACAGGAAACGACTTGGAGCGAGAACGTGATACTGGTCGATGCCGACTACGTCGACAGGGTTGCGTTTAACCTCATCGTGAACTTCGAGCGGATGATAGGCCGCCAAATCCCCAAGGCCAGCATGGCACAGTGGGTAGACTGCGTGGCGCTCGACGGCGGGCTGCGCCCTGGCGAGCACCAGACGCAGGTGGTACTCATCCACTCCAGGGCCAAGCAGCAGATGGACAACTTCAGTCCCTCCGACTTCGCCGTCGAACTCAACGGCAAGGCCTTCAAGGACCACCTCGGCGAGTTCGCCCTCGACGCCTACACCACCGAGGAGGACATCACCAGCCACGGCGACTTCTTCGTCGACGCCCTCAGTCTGATCGCCGCCCAGAAACAAGTGAAGCGCCTGATGGTCATACCCAACACCGAGGACGGCTATATATATAATAAGGTACGCGAGGCACTCCGGCGGGTCGACGACGAGGAGATGCGCGTCACCGTCTTCGCCATGCAACCCATGCCAGGAGGCAACTTCCGCCAGGAGATACTGGGCTACTCGCTCATGGCAGCCCTCGGCATCAGGTCTGAAGAAATCAATCAAGACATAAATTAACGACTATGGCAAAAGTACTCATGATTGGCGCCGGAGGCGTCGCTACAGTGGCTGCATTCAAGATAGCGCAGAATGCAGACGTGTTTACAGACTTTATGATTGCCAGCCGCCGCAAGGCCAAGTGCGACAAGATTGTAGCCGACATCCATAAGGCCGGCTACAAGATGGATATCAAGACCGCACAGGTGGATGCAGACGACGTGGAGCAGTTGAAGGCACTCTTCTCGGACTACCAGCCCGAACTCGTGATCAACCTCGCCCTGCCCTATCAGGACCTGACGATCATGGACGCCTGTCTGGCCTGCGGCTGCAACTATCTGGATACGGCGAACTACGAGCCTAAGGACGAGGCCCACTTCGAATACTCGTGGCAGTGGGCCTACAAGGACCGCTTCGAGCAGGCCGGGCTGACGGCCATCCTCGGCTGCGGCTTCGACCCAGGCGTCAGCGGCGTCTATACCGCCTATGCCGCCAAGCATTACTTCGACGAGATACACTATCTCGACATCGTAGACTGCAACGCAGGAGACCATCACCACGCCTTCGCCACCAACTTCAACCCGGAGATCAATATCCGCGAAATCACGCAGAAAGGCCTCTACTACAAGGATGGACAGTGGATCGAGACGGAGCCGCTGGAGATTCACCGCCCCCTGACCTACCCCAACATCGGGCCTCGGGAGTCGTATCTGCTGCACCACGAGGAACTGGAGTCGCTGGTGAAGAACTATCCCACCATCAAGCAGGGACGCTTCTGGATGACCTTCGGCGAGCAGTATCTGAAACACCTCGACGTGATCCAGAACATCGGCATGAGCCGCATTGACGAGATTGAGTACGAGGCGCCGCTCGCTGACGGCAGCGGCAAGACGGCCAGGGTGAAGATCGTACCGCTGCAGTTCCTGAAGGCCGTGCTGCCCAACCCACAGGATCTCGGCGAGAACTACGAAGGCGAGACCTCTATCGGCTGCCGCATCCGCGGTATTAAGGACGGCCAAGAGCACACCTACTACGTCTACAACAACTGCAAGCACCAGGAGGCTTACAAGGAGACGGGCATGCAGGGCGTGTCCTACACCACAGGCGTGCCGGCTATGATCGGCGCGATGATGTTCGTCAAGGGCATCTGGAAAAAACCGGGCGTATGGAACGTAGAGGACTTCGACCCCGATCCTTTCATGGAACAACTGAACAAACAGGGTCTGCCCTGGCACGAAGTGCACGACGGCGACCTTGAACTATAATTATTAACACTTAAATTTAAAAAAGAACTATGGCAAAGAAAGAAGAAGCAGCGGAGCAACTAAGCCCGCAAGAACAGAAACTGAAGGCGCTGCAGGCTGCCATGTCGCAGATAGAGAAGGACTTCGGCAAGGGTAGCATCATGCGAATGGGCGAAGAAAAGATAGAGAATGTGGAAGTCATCCCCACAGGCAGTATCGGACTGAACGCCGCCCTCGGCGTGGGAGGCTATCCCAAGGGACGCATCATCGAGATCTATGGTCCGGAGTCGTCTGGTAAGACCACCCTGGCCATCCATGCCATCGCAGAAGCCCAGAAGGCAGGTGGTATCGCCGCCTTCATCGATGCCGAGCACGCCTTCGACCGCTTCTATGCAGAGCATCTGGGCATCGACATCGACAATCTCTATATCTCGCAGCCTGACAACGGAGAGCAGGCCCTGGAGATTGCAGACCAGTTAATTCGAAGCAGCGCCATCGACATTATCGTGATCGACTCCGTGGCCGCCCTGACTCCGAAGAAGGAGATTGAGGGTGACATGGGCGACTCGGCCGTTGGCCTTCAGGCTCGTCTGATGAGCCAGGCTCTGCGCAAACTCACCTCCACCATCTCGAAGACCAAGACCACTTGTATCTTCATCAACCAGTTGAGAGAGAAGATCGGCGTGATGTTCGGCAATCCTGAGACGACGACAGGCGGTAACGCCCTGAAGTTCTACGCTTCCGTCCGTATTGACATCCGCAAGAAAGAGACGCTGAAGGACGGCGACCAGCCCATCGGCAATATCGTGAAAGTGAAGATTGTCAAGAACAAGGTGGCACCTCCCTTCCGCAAGGCTGAGTTTGAGATTACCTTTGGCGAGGGTATATCCAAAGTGGGCGAGATCGTAGACCTCGGTGTGGAGTGCGGAATCATCAAGAAGAGCGGTTCATGGTTCTCCTATGGCGAGTCAAAACTGGGCCAAGGCCGCGATGCCACAAAGGCCTTGCTGCAGGATAATCCTGAACTCTGCGATGAGATCGAGGCAAAGATCATGGAGGCGCTGAAAGACAAGTAAAGCGCCAGATCATACAGGCAGACAAGAAAGCCGCCCCTCTTGATGAGGAGCGGCTTTTATCATAGTCTTGACTATGACAGTCTGTCAGTACAACTTAGAGGGGAGTACCCTTACCATTCTTCCAATTGGATGAAGACGAACGCTTCTTCTTCGAGGTGGTAGCACGGCGCTTGGCAGTAGTCTTCGCCTTAGGACCTGCCTTCGTATAATACTTCTCTACAACGCCAGAGCCATTGAAGTCTACGAACAGCAGCATGTTGTTAGAGCGCTGGAAGACCCAGGTGTACTTACCGTTCTCGCCTGGTTTAATCTCATCGGGCTCACCTGCAGCCAGTTCTACCTCGCCTTCTGAGAAGCCTGGGCTGACGTGACCCATACGAATCATGCCACGGCTGGTCTCTGTGGTCTCAATCTGTCGGCCAGGACCTGGAGCGAAGAGATAGGAGAAATAGTCATCGGGCTCTTTCTCAAAGTCCTTCGAGGTACCAGAGATACTCTTCTGATCCAGCGTCACATCTTTATAGAAATAAATACCCAGGATGGTATTCTTCAACTTGACGGTGAACTTCGTATCGGCTTTGTGGGGAGTGATGTCCTCTATCTGATAGCCAATCATACGAGGAATCTTCTGATTCTTCTTCGTGGCTTCGTTATACATAACAGTAGGGAACTTGGTGTGGATTATTCTGCCAATATAGGCCGTATAGTTGTAACTATTGACTGCCATAATGTCATCCACCAGTTCAAACGAGTTGCCAAACAGATACTTGGCATTATCCATGATGAACTCATCGTCGCGCATACCGCTATTGGTCTTTGAGATAGCCACATTCTGGTAGAACTCATTACCATCTCTATCTTCCACGATAATCTTGACAGGGAAACTGCGGGTACCTACGCCAACGGCTGTCACCTTGACTTCCATATCCTTTTTGACCGTGACATCCTGATAGCCGTCGCCGTCAAACTCGGTGTCAACACGATAGTACTGGGTCTTCGTGTACATGGTCTTGCCCATCAACTTCTCACGGGCAATGTCCACATCGCCAAGATAAGCCAAGGTAGGCACACCTAGTTTATTAAAGCAATAGTCGTCGAACGAACCACTCGGAATCTCGTAATAGTAGTCTTTGTCGTTGTCTGGACAATAGAAGTTCACACGGTGATGACCATCAGCACTCTCGCTATGGCCTTTGTAAATCATAATCTTGTGACGCAGCGACATACTGCTCACATCTTTTCCTGTGGCAGCATCGGCAAACGTCTTTACCACCAGATCATACTTCTCCGGCATCACCATGAATTTCATACCCTCTTCCCAGTCACAGAGACTGTAGAACCTGAAATTGTCACTGATGAAATCACGAGCCGTCTCTTCCTCTAGGTTAAGGATGGAATCGCCAACTAACTCCATTTGCGCTTTTTTCTTAGCACCACGAGTCTTCACAATGTATGAATTCTCCTGAGCAGTGGCTGTCAGAAAGAGAAATGCCACACAAGTAGTCAATAAAGCCTTTTTCATTACTTACGATCGTTTAAATAAAGAATTCCGTGTGCAAAGTTAGCATAATTTTAAGATATAACAAAATTATTTGTGCCAAAATGACGTGAAGAATGCATTTTTTATCATTAAAAGCCACTTTGGCACATGGTTTGCTTTCTTGATTTGCGGTTTTAATCCATTTTATCATGAGTATAAACTAATAAAAAAATAAGAATTATGGGAAAAATTATTGGAATTGACTTAGGAACTACGAACAGTTGCGTTGCCGTATTCGAAGGCAACGAGCCTGTAGTGATCGCCAACAGTGAAGGTAAGCGTACAACACCTTCTGTCGTTGGCTTTGTGGACAATGGTGAGCGTAAGATCGGTGACCCTGCCAAGCGTCAGGCCATCACTAATCCTAAGAACACCGTGTATTCTATCAAGCGTTTCATGGGTGAGAACTGGCAGCAGACCGAGAAGGAAATCTCTCGCGTACCTTATTCAGTAGTGAATGAGGGTGGCTATCCCCGTGTTGACATTAATGGACGCAAGTACACTCCACAGGAGATTTCGGCTATGGTGCTGCAGAAGATGAAGAAGACCGCCGAGGACTATCTGGGCCAGGAGGTGACGGATGCCGTTATCACCGTACCTGCTTACTTCTCCGACTCTCAGCGTCAGGCCACCAAGGAGGCTGGTCAGATTGCAGGTCTGAATGTGAAGCGTATCGTTAACGAGCCAACAGCCGCTGCTCTGGCATATGGTGTCGACAAGGCCAACAAGGATATGAAGATTGCCGTGTTCGACCTTGGTGGCGGTACATTCGATATCTCCATCCTGGAGTTCGGCGGTGGTGTGTTCGAGGTGCTCTCTACCAATGGTGATACCCATCTGGGTGGTGATGACTTCGACCAGGCTATTATCGACTGGCTCGTACAAGAGTTCAAGAACGACGAGGGTGCCGACCTGAAGGCTGACCCGATGGCCATGCAGCGTCTTAAGGAGGCTGCCGAGAAGGCCAAGATCGAGTTGTCTTCTTCTACTTCGACAGAGATCAACCTGCCGTATATCATGCCGGTAGCCGGAGTGCCCAAGCATCTGGTGAAGACCCTTACCCGTGCTAAGTTCGAGCAGTTGGCTCACGATTTGATTCAGGCTTGTCTGGCTCCGTGTCAGAAGGCTATCGCTGATGCCAAGTTGACAACTGCCGATATCGATGAGGTGATTCTCGTAGGTGGCTCCAGCCGTATCCCCGCTGTGCAGACCCTCGTGAAGAACTACTTCGGCAAGGAACCTTCAAAGGGCGTGAACCCCGACGAGGTGGTAGCCGTTGGTGCCGCTATCCAGGGTGCTATCCTGAACAAGGAAGGTGGTGTAGGCGACATCGTGCTGCTCGACGTGACTCCGCTGACACTGGGTATCGAGACTATGGGTGGCGTGATGACGAAACTGATCGAGGCCAACTCTACCATCCCCTGCAAGAAGAGCGAAGTGTTCTCTACTGCTGCCGACAATCAGACAGAAGTGACCATCCACGTACTGCAGGGCGAGCGTCCTATGGCTGCACAGAACAAGTCTATCGGCCAGTTCAACCTCACCGGCATCGCTCCTGCCCGTCGTGGTATCCCTCAGATTGAAGTCACCTTCGACATCGATGCCAACGGTATCCTGAAGGTGAGTGCCAAGGATAAGGCAACTGGCAAGGAGCAGGCCATCCGCATCGAGGCTTCGTCTGGTCTCTCTCAGGACGAGATCAACCGCATGAAGGCCGAGGCTGAGCAGAATGCCGAGAACGATAAGCGTGAGCGTGAACGTGTCGACAAACTGAATCAGGCAGACTCGATGATTTTCCAGACCGAGAATCAGTTGAATGAACTTGGCGACAAGATCCCCGCCCAGCACAAGCCTGCTATTGAACAGGCCCTCCAGCAGTTGAAGGATGCCCACAAGGCTGGCGACGTGGCCGCCATCGACAGTGCCATCGCAGCCCTCAACCAGGCTTGGCAGACGGCCTCAGCCCAGATGTACCAGCAGAGCGGTGCCGCAGGTCAGCCCGGTGGTGACACCTATCAGGGCGGTCAGCAGCAGGCTGGAGGCCAGCAGGCAGGCGGCAATAAAGCCGACGATATTCAGGACGCCGACTTCGAGGAGGTAAAGTAATTCACAAGTATTACCAGATAGGAATCGTGCAGGCCGATGGGGGCTGCACGATTTTTTTTGTGTGGGTAATTAGAATCTATACTGCAACTTGAGATTCACGGCATGGCGGTTTATCAGCGCATCGCTACAGAATGCATCAAACATGTCATGCCAATCAATTCCCAGATTCCATCTCGTTCCTAACAGCTTATTCACAGACAGACAGTCATACACCGGAACGCCTGTAGCCTCGTATCTTGGCGTGTTCTTGGTATAGTATATCACCTGCATCCCGATCTGCCACTCATGAGGAAGATAGGCCGTCGGGGCTAATCGGAATGCGGCATAGCCTCCGCTCTTTGTCGCATATAGATTGGCACCGCCTTTCAGACTCAGCCAATCTTTTTTCCAATATACCGATGCGGCCAACTCCGTGAGATTCTCGCTGTCTTCAATGACAAAATGACTGGCCTCTGCCTTTAGCGTGAGTTTCTGCCTGCTATAGGCATACGGCAGAGCCGGTTACTCCATCAAGAATCGCATTGTCATCCATAAAGAGAACTATGTAGGAAGGGTTATAGTATTTGCGATAATAGCCCAACTGAATCTGATTGCGATTATCTGGAACATAGACGACGCAGGCATTCGCATTGTCACGAGTGTCAGAATACTTTTGGCTGACATCCTTTTCCATCAATCTATAGTTATAGAACATCACGCGATTGCCTATCGTAAACTTCCACTTAGGCAGGGAATAGGTGACAGGGAATAGGTGAACTGCAGATAGATATCATTGTTGAAGACATCCCAACTCCTGTCCGTATGCTTTTGCCTGGTCATGAGGAAATCGCCCTCAAAGCCTAGCATCATGGACAGCCGTTTGGTCACCAGAGGCGTATTCAGTTCAACGGTATACAATGGTAGTTTGTTAGAGAACAACGGATCACTGGCGTACTGATAACTGCCCACGATGAGCAGTTCGGTACCCAGATCATTGAAGGTATGGAAGTATCTCGCCCTGCCCATGACCTTTCGTGAAGCACCTGAAGAAGAGCCGAGATACTGCTGGGTGAAGTATGTCAGCAACTTATTTCTGTCATCAAACCGATTCGTCATGTGAAGTGTCAGATACTCATTGTCCCCACCCCTATAACGATATGAGGCATTGGCATAGAGGTCGGTATGCCGACTGCCGTATAGCGCATTCACGGTACCATTACCGTCTGTATCCTTGCCAACGCCAACTTGCCCTTCCACGAAACCTTCCAACGATTCAGGTATTACCATGTTGATATCCAGCACTTTACCCATGCCGATGGAGCCCTTGGCCACGCCTGTATTGTCGCAAACCTGAATCCTGGCAATATCCTTGGCTTTCATCTGGCTCAGGATCAGCCTTGTGTCGGCATTCATCGGGCTGTTGTCGATACGGAGACTATAATCGGAGATGACATCCTCATAACCAACAATCATCAGGTCTGGCATCATCTGGAGGATATCCATCAACGTCTCTTCTCCCGTCAGCTCCATTCGCTGTGGATAAATCATCGTCCTGTCTGCCTTAATCTCTATGACGGGTAGGCTATCTTCAGCAAGCATAGAGGC
>ONPM01000106.1 GCA_900319715.1 uncultured Prevotella sp. | reverse complement strand
TTTGTCGGAATGCTCATCGTCCTTGGGCTTCACTATTTTCTTCTTCACAACGTTAGTACGCAGATAACTCAGCGTCTTGTCAATCATCGTCGGTACGCTCCCCCTGATAGGCTCTACTTCAATCATGTTGTTGGGATTCTTCTCTCGTCCTTCAGGGAACAACACAATCTCCACCTGTGACTGCTTGAAAAACTTATCTGGTCGCTCTGAAAACATCATTGCCGCCACGTTCTTGATGCTATATCCCTCGGGCGTCGGCTCCAGCAGTTCCATCTGCTCCAACACCGATTCCATGTTTTCCGTCAATGACTCGTTGGCAAGGGTGCTTTTCACCTTCACCAAATAGTCGTGCAGCAGCAGCGGCGAGATATCTTTCAGCGTTATCTGGTCGTTTCCTCGGTCGTCAAACGGTGTACGGTTGGCAAGATTTATCAGTTCGCGCTCATATTCACCCTTGGGCACAATGCTGCTACTGTTGTATCGGATGTAGTAGTTGTACGTCTTCTGCCTGGCGGTAATTTGGTCAGGTACCTTGTAAGGGCGACGTTCGCCAGCCGACACCTTGATGACCAGAATCGTCTTTCCGTCGGCCTCCTCGATATACAACCGTGGCTGATAGTAAGGCTGCATCAGGTTGTTGAATCCCACCATATCCTTCTCAATAGGCTCAATCTGATTGGGATCGATGCCGACGACGGGACGGACAGGACGACCGTTTGCCTCCTTCACACCTACCACGATATAACCACCACCCGTCTCGTCGAAGTCGTTGGCGAAAGCACACACGCTTCGGTAGATGGCATCTGGATTCCATCCTGTCTTATACTCAATGCGGTCACCCTCCACAGCCCGTCCACCGAGCAATTCTTCTATGTTAATTGGTAGTCTCATATGTCTTATAACGTTTTTGTTCCTGTTGCTATTGCTTCTTTTCTCTCCAATTCAAACGTAACATTTATCAAGTAATATATCCCTCTTGATCATAGCCGCGTCTGTACTTATGTATAAGATTGATAAGCCATTGTAACCTATCATCCTTGAATGCCTCCAAATGGTGGAAACGCTGATACTGAGCATCGTAACGCTGGCGGGAACCGGACTTCAATCTGTTCTCAATATCATCTGGTATGAGGAAAGATGAACGGCTACCCAGATATTTCTGTATCTCGCTTTGGAAAATATGAATTCCAGCCAAGTCGAAATCACCGAAATGCAGGCATCGGTTAGGGATAGAGCACAACCAAAGTCGCAAATCGGCAGATTGTGGATAGCGTGACACAAACAGAATTTTATGCTCGTCATTACTCATTTGCGTCTGAAAAAGCCCCTGTTGCTGACGGATGCTACGGAAGTTCTCCATGTTTTCTATGATGACAACAAGTGTGTCTGAGGGTATGGCAAACGATTGCCAGTCGGCTATATACACGAAACTACCCTCGGGTGGACACACCCGGAATCTGGAGCCATGCAGCGTGCAGTCTATCGGTGAATAGCTATTGACCAGGAACCCAGGACAGGAACGTTGGGCCATCAGTTTCGAGTTCCCACCTATAGCAGCCTGATCTGCCCTGTCAGAATGACCTGCGAATAGCTGTTCTGCCTTGTCCAAATCAGCCAAGGCTTCGTGATATTTTGTCAACGCCAACAGAAAAGCCGTCACATTGTCCACACGGTAACTGCGTTTCGTTCCATGTGTCTCCGGTTGAAGAATCTGCTCCTGGATGAGCTCATCAACCCATTCGCCGCGCAACTGGCTTGCCGGAATGGTCTCGCCGTTCGCAAGCCTTTGCAACTTCTGTACTAACGCCAAAGTCAGTTTCATAGCAGTTCTGCCTGTTTGGTGGATAATATGGGTTGAATGATTGTATTGCTGGTAGCCTCATCCTTACTCAGCAGATAGAGCCTTCGATACGACAAAGGGCGATGTGATTTTGGAGAAGAGTTGACCACAAAGATGTTACGTTGGTTGGCAAAGTCGAGTATGCCTTGAATGTTCTCGTCGGCCAATTTCCCAATCTCGTCCATCATGCAATGGATGCGGAAATCGCCTGTCCGCTTTGACACTCGCTGTTTGAACACATTGATGAGCAGGATGTTGATGATGGCTTTTACGAGGATGTCTGTACCATCAGAACCTACCATCTTGATGTTGTCTATCCATCCGGTGGAATTGTCGTTCTCCTCAATCTTGAATTTCAGCATAAAAGTGTCCGACAATTTCAGCTCGTCCAACTCTGCAGAGTGGTTCAACTCTTCTGTCAACCGTTCGAGATACTTTACGGCCGCTTTGTTAGCTTCCGTTCGGTTGTCGGTAGAAAAGAGATTGAGTTGACCTAACTCCAAATGGTTTTCTTTCCAAAACTCATGGATGTTCTGGAGTTGTAATATCATAGGTCGGCTGCTTCGTTCCAATTTCAACTCTATGCCACGAATAACTCCAGCAAAGGTCTTTTGCGTGAAATCGTAGTTAACCTCGCGAATGACCTTCTGTATCTCCGATTCACGAACAACGAGGTCGCCAAAATCGCGTGACACTCTCGACAAGATGTCAATATAGACATTGCTTGTGAGCTGTTCAAACTCAAGGATTTTGTTGTTAGAAACAAAATCATCCACGCTTTGGGCGTATGCCATATAGTCGGCAGACGAATCAAGCAGTAGTGGGAACTTGAATGTGTTTCGCTCTGAGAAATTGCGTCGGAAACTGTTAATCGTTTCTTTCAGGCGGTTTTCTGACTGTCCGAGCTCATTCTGTGTACGCATCAGCCTCCCCACAATTGCGCTGCAACCTTCTTTGGTGGGAATAGCCATTACCTCGCGAATGATTGCAGGGCAAGTCTCACTTTCCATAAAGTCGCGGGCTTCTTCCTGGCCCTTCTCCATGTCCTCAACTTGTTTGCGTTTCTGATCTAAATGCGATTCTTGCTGCTTTTTCTCTCCTTCATATTTCGCTTTCCTCTGCTGATATTTTGTTTCCAGATTATCGCGTTCTGTTTCAAACTTGTGCTTGTCTCGTTGAAACTCAGGCTCTCGGAGGAATAGCTCTTCACGATGAAGTTTATAATTTGCAATTGTCTCGCTGTTTTCCTTAATCTTCTTGAGCAAGCTCTCTATTCCTTGCTTACGCTGCTTACAGCTATTAATTAGTTCGGTGTCTGCACCGCCATCCTTCAAGTCTTTATTCTGCGCTGCCTCTATCGATGCAATTCGCAGGTTGGTCTCTTTCGTTTGCTGCTCGATGGCCGCAGATGTCTCAGTCTTGAAGGTTTCTAATGCCGTGCATTCTTCTTTCTCCTCGTCACGATATTTCTTCTCCATCTGTCGGATGCGGGCTGTCTTCTTACCTGCCAGAGCCTCCTGTTGCTTTTGGAGGTCGCTTTGAGCTACTAACACATCTCCCTTTTGAAACTCCAATTCTTTTGTTAATCTATCGCGTTCCTTTTGCTGTTTCTCGTTCAAATCTTCCAACAACAACTCTGCTCGTTTCTGTTGACCGGGCAGAGTCTGAAGCAACTGTTCTGTTGTACCAAATGTTTCACGCAGTTCCTTAATCTTGGCGGCATAGTGTCCTTCTATCTGACGTATTCCCTCGTCCTGTTTTGCCAACAGTTCAGATAACTGTTTCTTTGCTTGATTCTGCTGATTAGCCAAATCATTCCGGGCGGCTTCTATCTGTTGTGGCGTGCGTACACTTGTTTCTATCTCCGACAAATCTATGTTCACTCCGAACAGACTACCATCAGTTTGATTGCTAAGTTGCGGTGAGAGTGCTGTATGGTAAAGGATTCTTCGCTCATCGGCCACTTTACCGATAGTCTCAGCCCAGTCAGGTACATTTTCATCAAGCCATTCGCAGAATGAGCCTTTCGCCCGTTCCAATAGTTCATTCTCGGCTGCAATCTGCTTCGTCAGTTCGTCAATCGTCGCCTGAATGTCCTTCAATGGCTCTGAATAGCTGCCTTTAAGCTTTAGCACCTCAATCTCAGCCTCTTTACGCAGAGATTCCATCTGGTGCTTCCTCTCAACATTCTCCTTAGAAAGAGTCTCGACCTTTTTCTGGAGAGCCTCGATATTCTGACGACACTCATCTATTTCTTTCTTGAATGGTTCGCTGATGGCTGCATCTTTCTTTTTCAGCTCAAGCTTATGCTCTGTTTCCTTCAGTTCAGCCATCTGCCTTGCCATAATGTCAAAACGTTCGGAAAACTCATCATCTATCTCTTTCAGGGCCTTGGCCTGCTCTTGCAGACGTAGGGTCTGGTGATTGTTGAACTCACGCTCCCTATTATTGACGAGTGCCTGTCTGTCTTGCTCATATTGCTGTAACTCCATCTTCTGACGTTCAATGGCCGTCTGATATTTCTGCACTATGTCTTGATACTGCCGTTCCAACTCAGCGATCTGCTTCTCAATCTGCTCTTTGCTGCTCAGAAGTGTAGATTCCTCCTCCGCCAATTTGAGCATTTGTTCAATGCCCATCTGTTGGTACTCTTTCTGCTTCTTGTGGCTATCACGAATCTTGGTGTCCAGCACTCTTATTTCACCAACCAGTTTGTCGCGTTTGTCGCTATAATCTGTCTGTAATGCTTGGAATTTGTCTTCAAGAGACTGAATAACCAGCTTCACATCCCCAATCTCTTTATGCAATAGCGGAATATTCTTCTCTGCCTCCTGCATGGTATAGTTCAGGTGTCCGCAATCCTCACGTAGTTGTATCTCCTTAGCCCGGATATTGTGCGATGTCTCAATAAGGCTGTTCGCTGTGTTCAGCACTTCAATCTCGCCATTTCTATTTTTCTTCGTCCATTTCTGGATGTCCTCATATTCATGGTGGAAATCAGCCAGTTGTGTACGGAAGAAACGTAAATCCATACGCATCTCTTCATCGCCACTCATAGAGCGAATAATGGTGTCCTTGATGAAATCTGCATCCACCCGTTCGTTCAAAAAAACATTCTGAATGATACGGGGAATGTTCTGATATTGCGTGCTTTCCAGAATACTGTACTTACGCAAGTCACGCGACAGTCCAGCATGGCTGTTCCCGTAGATGATGTCACGATACTGTTCATAGCGGTCAATGATACTGCTAACATCTATTCTGCGTTCCTGAATACGTTGCCTGACAATCAAAGGGTCACTCGTCACATTGTGATTTTCATCCATCAGCCATTCACTTTGGAATGCCGCATCAACAAAGCGGAAGGCTGCAATGTTCCTATGCTTGAACACAATGACCGAGAATGGGTGTTCCGTCTCACCACGGCTCACCTCATAGATGATATACGACGTAGGCTTGGGCAAATAGAACTCGTCAAACTTCTTTTGTCCCTGCTGACGAATGCCCAAATGCATCTTGTCGGCATTATAGAAAAACAGGATGGCACGCAATAGTGTGCTCTTACCCACGCCTTGCGTTCCCGTGAAATGCACATTGCCATCGAGCATCACCTCACTATAGCGGATATGTGCGCTGTTTACGAAAATGATTTTATTGAGATATTTCATCGCTTGCATCAATCGTTATCAGATTAACCATTTCTTCTAAATAGCTGTAGGCTGCCACCACTTTGTAGAGTCCAGACTTCTCGTCGGCTAGTTCCAGGAAGCCCATCTTTTGCATTTCATCCACTAGTTTTTCCACTATCTCAGGATATTTATCTTTCTTCTCATACAGTTCGGAGGCTTTTTGCTGAAGGTCAATATCTGCTTCAATCTTGATAGTCAAAGCTGCCTCAGAGAACGTAAAACCGGGACCAAAGGCTGGTTCCCATGCTTTCAGGAAGTCCAGAATATCGATCCAGTGCCCAAAGCGTTGTAGTTTATCCACTACTTGTACCTTGTTCTCTTTCCTGCTGAAATAGAAATAGCCATTGCCTTGCTCCAGCATGAATCCTATTTGTGCGAAATACTGCTGGTAGTCGGTCAGGTGGTCTTCAATGTCCATGAAGATGTGTTTGTCTCTTTCCTGTGAACTATCAGAAGAGATAAACCCTCCTCTGATGAGCCGTTCAAATGTTTCCTTTACATACTTCATATTCTGCTCTTTGGATAAACTAATGGATAACTGATATCACCAAGCTGATGCCATTCATCCATAAACGTCAGCCCGTTGAAATTGTTTTGTATAATCTCTGTGTAGTATTCTACTTTTTGATCCAGACTTTGTGGCGTGCTATACCTGTAATTCAGCACAAAGTTGAACAGGTCTTGACCAGACGCCATAAACGAAATGGCCAACGCATCGACATTCACAAAATCCTCTATGACTGGTTCTGGCTGCATTTCCTCTGGTTTAATAGACGGATCCGGCTCTCGACTTAGCCTCAGCCTGCGAGATAGTTGTTGTTGTGCCTCGATTAACGCCAGGAGACCATCATCCGTATTACTTAGCCAGGTCAACGAGGGCTTTATCGAATAATTAGTACGTGGTTCCAACCAAACGTGATCTTTTCCGGATAAGAAGTTGCGTATGTTGGTAGAACTCTCCCATGTCAGGTCATCTTTCCGCTGTTTCAACAAGCGGGTCTTTTTCACCAGTTTGCCTATAGCATCTATCTGGTGCAGATAGTCACGGATGGTCTTTTCAAGGTCTATCAGACTGTGGAAGGCTGCCTTTAATTGGGTTCTCACGTCGATGATGATATAGACCAACTGCTCGTCAGGAGCAAAGTTGCTGAACGTAGCATGTTCATCGTCCAATAGATTCTCGGTTTCTTTCACCAGCCTTGAAATTCCTGCTATCTGATTCAGATACTTTTCCAGCTTCGTCCGTTTGATAGCATAATTGCGCTCATTTTTATAGGTATCGTTCACATTACGCTTTAGATCCACAACGTTTCTTTCTGCCATTAGTGCAATCGTTCTCAGTGAACGCTTTACCTTCCTTAAATAGCGGTGCTGTCCTTCAGGATTGTTTTGTTCCTTTAGGTAATAGTCTATATTATCGCGTAACTGTGACACGCTTTCTTCTACAGAAGCATTGCTAATATCTTCGTTCACTTGAAGAATTTCTTCCAAGAATCGCAAGTACACTTCTTCCAGCTCTAGCAAATCTCCTTCTAGCCTTATCACTCCATATTGGATGAGCAAATCCAGATTCTTCTCACTTTCCACGAACCCGCGTGCATCATCATAGTGGAACTCCAACTTCTTTCGATTGTAGAACATTTCACTAATCAAGCGCCTTTCGGTGTTCAGCCGCTTTAGTAATTCCGAAACACTATGAAAAACTTTCTGTTTCACTTTTGCCTTTTCCAGCTATTCCCTCACTATAATTTCGTACACCACTTGCTAACAGTCGAGGGGTTAACACCGAGCTGTTCTGCCAGCCATTTGCTGGTACGTTTTTTCTCCACAAGAACCAATTTAATTCTGTTTACATCTTCCATACGATAAATTTTTTATGCTACAAAGATAATGAAAATTTTTCATTTTCTGCCAAATATCTTGGTTTTTCTTCTATAATTATGTTTTTTTACGAGTTCTGGCAGTCAAATCAACAGGAGATTTTCGCAAAGTCAACAAAAACGTAGTCACTTTATCCAGATAAAGATTATATCTACGAACAAAGTCGTGCCAAAGATGTCGGTCTGACGACACGTTAACATTGGCACGATTGATAGCGGTCAAAACATCTGTCCCACATATATAATAAGGTGGGACAGCAGTTTTACAAATTAATTACAGATAAGAAATCGAGCCACATAGGGACAAATGCTAACGGTGCTGGTTCTCAGTGTGTTAGACGGAAAAATATAGGGGGCCTCTCCTTCTGCGAGAGATACCTCTCTCTCCGCTGATAAATCCGCGTAACTAGTTGCTTGCAATCAGTTACGCGGATTTTCTATTAACAACAGCCAACAGATTAAGGCCGAGCGGCCCTCGTCGTTGATGCCTACGATGGCGTTGGCTCCATGAGAGCCGCCACCGAGTACGTATTCTGTCTGCTGCCAGGGCCATCAATAGGATGTTCTTTCTCATTTATTTGATGGCATGTTTGCCCGTTAAAGGTAAATTGTCAGAAGAGCCGCCAACGAGGATGGTGACATCGTCTGGTTCCAGTCTCCACGTCTGGGTCGTCTCATCCCAGTGGCAGAGGTCTGAGCGACGAATGGGGATGGTCACGGCTTTCCGTTCGCCTGCCTTCAGCGCCACACGTTGGAAGCCCTTCAATTCCTTGATTTTGCCTGCGACATACACCTGCGCCACCTCTTCGGCATCGCGGTTGGAAGTGTTGGAGAGTGTGAACCTGACGTCGAAACCCTCAGTTGTGGGCTCAATGTTCAGGGCGCTGTATTCGAAGGTGGCATAGGAGAGACCGTAGCCGAACGGATAGGCTGGAGCGACGTGCTTCTGCTCATACCAACGATAACCTACGAGATCCTGCTCTGCATAGTCAGCGATGAGTTGTTGACGGCGCTCGTTGCTGCGATTGCGGGTGAGGTCGACGAATATATCACCTTGTGAATTGTTCTCGATGGTCTGCGGATAGGTGCCTGTGGCATAAGCCGGCACATCCTCCAGTCTCTTGGGCCAGGTCATTGGCAGTTTGCCCGATGGTGAGATTTTGCCCGTGAGGACTTCGGCGAGGGCCTGACCGCCCATGGAGCCATTGAACCATGAGGCAACAAGTGCGGCAGAAACATCGCTGACGGTGGAAACATCCACAGGACCACCAGATACGATGATAGTCACTAACCGCTTGTTGGCTTTCGCGAGGGCTGCTGCCAGTTCGTCCTGACCAGAGGGCAGGGTGATGGACTTGCGGTCGGAACCCTCTGTCTCCACCTCGCGGTTGTCTCCCGCAAAGAAAATGACGAGGTCGGCATTCTTGGCTGCCTTCACTGCCTCGGCCATGAGTTCGCGGTCGGCAGGTTGAATGGGGTTGAGGCGTTTGTTTCGGCTTTCGCGGTCGTAACTCTTGTAGCCAGGGACGTAGGTCATCTCCACTTGGTTGCCAAGGATGGTCTGCAGGCCTTCGAGTGGTGTGATTTCACAACGGGTCTTCACGCCGGCTCCCACGCCGCCAAGTGCCATTTTGGTCACGGCATTCTCACCGATGACAGCGATGCGCTTCACTTTCTTCGTGTCTATCGGCAGCACCTTTTCATTCTTCAACAGCACGATGCTGCGACGGGCCACCTCTAAGGCGGTTGCCATCTCCTCAGCATTGCCTACAGGCTTGGTGTTGGCAACGTCTTTGGCAATCGGCTTTACGGTCAGACGGACGCGCAGTATCTCCCTGACGCGCTGGTTGATGACAGCCTCGCTCACCTTTCCGCCCTTCACGGAGTCGAGTAGTGCCTGTCCCATAAAACGGCTGCCAGGCATCTCGACGTTCATGCCAGCCGTCACGGCATCAACGGTGGAATGAACGCCACCCCAGTCGCTGATGACCATACCGGGGAAGCCCCAGTGCTGGCGTAGGATGGTTGTCAGTAGTTTCTTGTTCTCTGAACACCAACGGCCATTCACCTTGTTGTAAGCAGCCATGACGCCCCATGCATCGGCCTCACACACAGCCATCTCGAAGGGACGAAGGTATATCTCGTGCATGGCGCGGTCTGAGATGCGCACATCGACGAAGCCACGATAGTCCTCTTGGTTGTTCAGCGCGTAATGTTTCAGACACACTGCCGTACCGTCGTCCTGCGAACCCTTGGTATAGGCCACGGCGAGCATGCCGCTCAGGATCGGGTCCTCACTCAGATACTCGTAGGTTCGTCCGCCAGTGGGGATGCGCTGGATGTTGATGGCTGGACCGAGAATCATATCTTTGCCGCGCCATCTGGCCTCACGGCTCATGCCTCTTCCGTAGGCGTAGGCCCACTCCGTGCTCCACGTTGCAGCCAGTGCCGATCCTGTGGGGAAGAAGGTGGCCGAGTCTGTCGTCAGGTGGGCGGAGTTCCATGAGTGGGGTTCCATCTCCTCCCGGATGCCGAATGGTCCGTCTGCGTATTCCACGTCGGCGATGCCCAATCGTGGAATGCCCGCTGAGGAAAACATGTTCTTACCATGAAGCATGTCGATCTTCTCTTCAAGCGTCATGCCTTTGATGATGTTGTCTATTTCTGCCTCATGACTGAGCAATCTGGACTGATACACAACGCCTTGTATCATTCCTCCTTCAACATTAATGGCGGGGCTTTGTCCCCAGGCCAGTGCCGCCACCATGCTCACGCTCAACAATGCAAACTTGATGAAATCTCTTCTGTCCATAAGCCTAGTTATTTCATATTCATGATTCTTCTTAATTCTTGCTGCAAATATACAAAAAAGCGGGGATTATTTACTATATTTGCCCCAAGTTTATGATTAATTATAAAATAGGACGACCATGAAACTGAACGATAGGAGAAGAGAGGCACCTCGCAGACGGGGTGCCTCTCTTTGTTCGCTACTTCATCAACTCAAAGTCGATGTCTGTATCCAGTTCTTCGGTCTTACGACCCTGAACCGTCCAGTTTTCTGAGAGGATATAAGTATATTGCTCCGATCTGCGGGGACCCATCTGCAACTCAATGCTGTATGTCCTTCCAGCCGGCAAGCCCAGAGATAAGGTCTTGCCATATTTCGTGGCTACTGGATATTCAGCAAATACTACCGGATGATCCTTGTCGGTCACGTCGCTGGCCGACAAACTGGGCATCCAGTCGTTCGTCAACCATCCCCTCGGCATCTGGGACGCTCCCTCGCATCTGGCCTACGGGCGCAAGGCCGTGGGAGAGCGCATCGACGGCGACGCCTACATCCTGACAGTGACGCCCGTCAGCGCTGCCGAACTCCTCGGCGACCAGGCTGCCCAACTGAGTACCGACATCTACGTGAACCGCGACGCCAATGCCGTCAAGACCCTCGCCGCCTCGAACGGCGCGCCGGAGTTTGCCGCCAAGTATATGGAGAAAGACGGCACGATACACCCCTCCGTGGTGCTGAAGACCGACCTCCGCGGCTACAAGAAGGACCACTTCCTGGAGGGCGAGGACGACGACCAGCAGCAGTTGGAAGCCCGCAGGCTGGGCGAGTTCGACTTCATGACCCCCGAGGATATCCTCTCGGGCCGGCAGAGCAACGGCTTCGACATCGCCGGCCCTTGGCAGATCCTGAAGTTCCCCTGACCATCCGGATAGTGCGTGGCTTCGCCGCGCTCGGCTTTCACGATGTCAATCGGAATTTCGATTGACATGTTTTCTCCCATACTTCCTCCCAGGCTCAGAGATACGTATCATCCCTTTTCGGGTATAATTTCCATAAAAGTGCTAAAATTTATACCCGTTTTGGTATATTATTCCAAATAAATGCGTATCTTTGCCTTCGACCAAATACAGTTATTTATGCGACAATGGAAATTATGGATGATGGCCGCCACCCTCGTTTGCGGCACAAGTCTATTCATCGCCTGCTCTGAAGAGAGTACCGACAACCCCGTTGCTCCCATCGAGCCCCGACAGCGTGTCATCACCTTTGAAGGCATTGAGAATGCCCGCGAAATGGGCGGCCTTGTCATGCAAGACGGGCGGACCGTTCGTTTTGGCAGGCTGATTCGCAGCGCTAATCTCTCGACGGCTACCGATGCCGATGTGGACGTACTGACAGATCTGTTTGATCTCTCGGATGTGTTCGACTTCCGCTTCGAGGCAGAAGCCGCCGCAGCCCCCGACCGTATCATCGACGGTGTGACCTATACCCACCTTTCCACCATGCCGAAACTCTTTGTAGGAGCATTCTCTTCCTCTGCCGGCGACAGTTCCGGTTCAGAACAGATAGACACCAGAGACCTGGCGGCGATCACGCTTAAGCATGCCTTCAATCCCAATGTGCAGATACTGATGCGCCTGCTTTATCCTGCCATCGTGACCGATCTGGGGTCTCAGGCCTATTACGGTGAGTTCCTCCGTGGGGTGCTGAATGCCCAGGGTGGGGTGTTGTGGCATTGCTCGCAGGGTAAGGACCGTGCCGGATGGGCAGCGGCATTTCTCCTTGCCGCCCTCGGGGCAGAAAGAGAGGTTATCGTAGACGACTTCGACCTCTCCAATCAGAGTTACGCCAGTAAGGTGGAGGCGCTGTTGGCTCTGGTGCCCGACGACAAGGAAGGCAGCGACGAGGCAGCGGCTTTCATCCGCGCCATGATCGGCGTGAGCCGGGAGAATTTCGAGTCGACGCTCGACATGATAGACTCGGAGTATGGCTCCCTGTCGCAATATATAGAGAACCAACTCGGCTTCACGAAGGAAGAGCAGCAACTGCTGAGAGACAAATACCTGGCGAACTAGAGCGCACAGCACTCCCCCGTGTGATAAAAAAACACGTGCTTTTGTTTGTTGTTTCCGAAATATTGACTAACTTTGCAGCAGAATAACTAATCACCATTTATGTATGAAACAAAACAGAACTATCCTTTACTGGCTCCTGCTGCTGCTGACAGTGGGAGTGACATCGTGCGACGAACTGGCAGATCCCGTCTTCGCCAGTGAAGACAATCCCGCGCCTGGCGGTAGTAGTACTCCAACCCCCGACATCCAGATCGACAATGCCACGCTGACGCTGTCGGTAGGTCAGTCGGCCACCAGGGAGGCCTCTGTCAATTCGCCCGGCATCCCACTCATCTATGCTTCCAGCACGCCTGCCGTGGCCACGGTGAGTCAGACGGGTAGGGTGACGGCCGTCACCGCTGGCGAGACCACCGTCACCGTCAGTGCGCCCCAGATTTCCAAGAGCGTATCCTTTAAAGTTGTTGTAAACGCCATCCCTGCCGGGCAGTTGGCCGCTGTGGATAAAGCCTCGCCGCTGACGATTCTGCCACAGGATGACGGAAAGATCACCGTCACCTTCAACAATGGCATCACGCTGGCTGGCGACATCTACTACACCATCAACGACGGCCAGGAGCAGACCATTGCCAAGAACACCGCCGGTGCCTACGACATTCAGGTGAAGAAAGGCGACGTGGTGACCCTCTACAGCCAGAACAGCGCCCTGGGCGGCGGCAGTAACTCTGCAGCCCGCGCCCTGACCCGTGCCATCGACGAGGGTGCGAAGTACATCAACATCCGTCCTTCGATGAAGACCGAGATCTTCGGCAACGTGATGAGTCTGCTGAAGGGCAAGGACAATCTGGAGGGTGCTACTGCCATCGAGGCAAAGAACGCCTTCTACGGCCTGCTCGCAGGAGCCGATAAACTCGTGAACAATGACGAGCGTCTGCTCGTATTGCCCGCCACCACCTTGACGGAAGGCTGTTACCAGGATATGTTCAATGGCTGTAAGGGCATCGAGAAGGCGCCTGAATTGCCTGCCCCGAAGCTGGAGAAGAACTGCTACCAGGAGATGTTCTACGACTGTGCCAAACTGAACCACGTGAAGTGTCTGGCTACAGATATCTCCGCTGAGAACTGCACGAAGGACTGGCTGGGCAAGGCCGGTACTGAGGCCACAGGCGAGAAGGTGCTCGAGACGCTGGTGCCGATGACGCCCGACAGCGACGACGGCGTGCCCACTTCATGGACAGCCCAGACGGATGGAGCCACCGCTGTCACCAGCGTAGCGCTCGACAAGACCGAGCTGGTATTGATCGTTGGCGATGCAGCCGCTCAGCTGAAGGCCACCGTACTTCCCGAGGATGCCACCGACAAGACCGTGACCTGGAGCAGCGACAAGACTTCCGTTGCCACCGTCGACGCCACAGGTAATGTGACCGCCGTAGCCGAGGGTGAGGCCACGATCACCGCCAAGGCTGGCGACAAGACCGCCACCTGCAAGGTGACCGTCAAGGTAGCTGCGCTCGAGAAAGCAAACGGCTATGTTGCGGGCGGAGATCCGACGAAATAAGAGCAGATCCCCGCTCATGAACCAGATGTAGAACGATAAAATAAGCATATCATTATGAAGACAAAACATATATTCAGTCTCGCAGTGCTGGCCCTCATGACGGCTGCCTGCTCCAACAAGGAGGACATTGCCCTCCAGAACCCCTCGGCACCGGCGGTTGGCACCATCCCCTTCACCGCCACCATCACCAGCTCAGCCGGCACCAGCTCAGCCGGCACCCGAAGCCTGACCGAAGCTGCCGACGGCAAGAGCATCGCAGCACATTGGGAGAAAGGCGAACAGGTGGCTTTGATCCACGGTAAGTCCATCGATGTGATGAGCATCACCGAGGTCGGCGACAACGGCACCGCCACCATCACCGGCGACATGACCAACTCTGAGGACGATCCCCTCAATAACGGCGACCCCGCATTCGTTGTCTATTTTGGACACGACCCGGCTGGCATGGACGAACTCAAAAAGGGAATCCAGAGAAAATTCGAATATGCCAAATACGAGTTTGACCAGGAGACCATCGAATATTATGATGTCTCTATCACGGCCGACTCTCTGATAAGAACCATGCAGGACGGTACGCTGGAAACTATCAATAACAGGCTCGACTACCATCAGGGCGAGACCACACTGGCTGTGAACAACGGCAGGGCCACACTGGCACAAGCCACCAAGCTCGAGCCGATGTTCAGCATCTGGAAGTTCTCGCTCACCGACGGCACCTCAGCCATCAAGGCCAAAACCTTCACGTTAAAGGTAGAATCAGTTCCATTCAACCTGAAGTTTAGTGAGCCCGTCAGCGAGTTCTATCTGATGTTCAACGACGGCAGTGAAGAAAACTCTTTTTTCGCTACCGATGCCAATGGCAACTATTACGCCAAGTTCCTCACCCTGAAAAAGTCGTCAGATTTGGGCACCTACTACCAGAGCACGCTCGAGCTCGACAAACTCGAAGATATAGAGTATATGGATTATACCTCAGGAGAGCCGACTCCGACGATTGTCTCTCCTAAGGACTATACGCTTTTATGGGGCACCATCGATCCCAACCAGCTCACAGGAAAATGGTTTGTCGTCACTGGCGAGGTTAAACTCAACCATGAATGGAAATTAAGTGAGAAAGAGACAAACATCATCCTTTGCGACGGTGCCCAGCTCACCACCGAAGGCGCAATATTCCGCCTTGAAGGAGCCGCAGGGGACTGCCTCAACATCTTTGCCCAGAGCGAAGGCACCGGCAAGATTATAGTGAACGCAGCGGATGAGGAAAGTGTGGCAATCTCGTGTGATGTCTTGAACATTCATGGCGGTCAGCTGAGTATCACCAATTCACTTTACTCTGGCATCGCTGCCGCTGTCTTCTCTATGTGGAGTGGCAAGCTCGAAGTCAGCACAACCAATGATGCCAGCCATGCTATTTTTCCTGGCACAACGGTCAAACTTTACAATGATTTGCAGCTCTTCGAGCGCAATTCCCCCGAGGAGAAATGGGGATCCGTTGCCCCCAACGCAGATACAGTAAACGAATATATTAGCGCAAAGCCCTACGTCAAGATAGAGGCTCCTTCTCCTGGTTTCAATGCGAACGATCCGTTCGGCAAGGGCGGCGACCCGCTCGCTGGTGGTAATTAATCCTAAAACATATTGAACCTCATTAAAAGAAATATAAGATGATCAAGACATTCAAGATATTCAGCATGGCAGCGATGGCCCTCATGATGGCCGCCTGCAGCAGCGAAGACGCTGCTCTGAACAACAGCACCGCCCAGCAGCAGGGCCGCAAGGTGCAGTTCACCGCCACCATCGCCGCACCCAACAGCGGTGCCGGCACACGTACCGAATACACCGAGGTCACATCGGGAGATGCCGCTGGAACCATCAACGTGGCCTGGAAGGCTGGCGACAAGATTGCCCTCATCCATAACGGCACGAAGGACGAAGTAGAGATTGAAACCGTCATCGAAGACGGCTCAGCCATCATCTCTGGCGACATCACTGTCGGCACCGACGGTGAGGACGTAACCGCCTACTATCCTGCAGAGGCAATAGAGCTGAATAGTGACAAAAACCCTGTACCTTCAGCAGCTTACACCCAAAAGATACTTGCCCAGGACGGTACGCTCAGCTATATCGCCTCCAACCTCGACTTGCGTTGTGGAGAGTCGAAATTGGCAGTCTCTGACGACAAGGCCACACTCGCTGCCAGCGTGTCGCTGGCCAGCCAGATAGCCATCTGGAAACTGTCGCTCAACGACGGTACTAACGCCATCAGCGCCTCGCAGTTCGTGATCAGCGACGGCAGCGGCAACACCATAACCACCGTGACACCGCCCACGGCCACCAGCGACCTCTATATCGCCATGAGTCCTGCCAGCGAGGCTGCCTTCAGCTTCAGCGCCGCGGTGGACGATTTCTCCTGGCTCTACTCG
>ONPM01000130.1 GCA_900319715.1 uncultured Prevotella sp. | reverse complement strand
TCATATTGAATAGTAATACCCATTATGAAGATTTTTATGGTTTAATTTGGATATTACATAAAAAAGTAATATATTTGCACCCATGAAGTACGTGGTGCTGCCTGACGAGAGGATTCATCCTTTGTCGTTCTATCTGTCGATGGAGGATTATCTGGCCCAGAATATGGAGGGAGACGACCTGCTGATGCTGTGGCAGGTGGAGCCCAGCGTGATCTATGGGCGCAATCAGGTGGTGGAGAACGAGGTGAACCTGGACTACTGTCGAGAGCACGGCATCCGGGTGTATCAGCGGAAGAGTGGTGGCGGCTGTGTGTATGCCGACAAGGACAACCTGATGCTGTCGATGGTGACCACGGAGGAGAATGTGGGCTTCGCCTTCAACCGCTTCGTGACGATGGTGCTGCTGGTGCTCAGGAAGATGGGCATCGAGGCGACGGGCACCACGAACAACGATATCATGATCGGCGACAGGAAACTATGTGGCACGGCCTGCAGAAAGATGCCAAGGGGTTGCATCGTACACTCGACCATGCTCTATGATACCAATATGGAGCACATGCTGAACGCCATCACCCCCGGGCCTGAGAAACTGGAGAAGAAAGGTATCCAGAGCGTGCGCCAGCGTATTACCTTATTAAAAGATTATACGTCGCTGAGCCTCGACGAGGTCAAGGCGCTGATCAGGGAGACACTCTGCCAAGGGGAGAGGCGGATAGAATTGCTTACAGTTGACGGTTTACAGTTTACAGATGAAATGACTGGAGGCCGTATCACCGCAGCAGATGTAATCAACTGTAAACAGTAAACCGTAAACAGTAAACAAAATAAAGTATGGCTATTAGACAAGAACTGGAAAAGAAAGACAAGGTGACGTGCTTGCACGACAAGCATGTGTCGCTTGGTGCGACGATGGTGTCGTTCGGAGGCTTCGACATGCCGCTGCTCTATCAGAATGCAGGCATTGCCCCAGAGCATCATGCAGTCAGAGAGAAGGTGGGACTCTTCGATGTCTCTCACATGGGAGAGGTAACGGTGCGCGGCAAGGATGCCGAGCGCTATGTGCAGCATATCTTCACCAATGATGTGGCTGGGGCGCCTGTGGGGAAGATCTTCTACGGCATGATGTGCTACGAGAACGGTGGAACGGTCGACGACCTGCTCGTCTACAAGATGGGTGAGAACGACTTCTTCCTCGTGATCAATGCCGCCAATATCGACAAGGACTGGGCGTGGATGCAACAGCATGCCGAGGGCTTCGACATCGACCTGCAGAACCGTTCAGACTACTACGGTCAGATTGCCGTGCAGGGACCAGAGGCCGAGCATGTCGTAGAGACGGTGCTGGGCATCCCCTGTGCAGAGATGGTTTTCTATACCTGTAAGACTTTCGAAAGTAATCTCACTCCACACTCCACACTCCTCACTCCTCAAATTATCTCCCGTACAGGCTATACTGGCGAGGACGGCTTTGAGATCTATGCCTCGCACGACTATATCCGTGAGTGCTGGGACAAACTGATTGCCGCTGGGGTACAACCCTGTGGACTGGGCTGTCGCGACACCCTGCGCTTCGAGGTGGGACTGCCGCTCTATGGCGATGAACTCTCAGAGACTATCACCCCCATTATGGCAGGACTTGGCATGTTCGTGAAACTCGACAAGGCTGAGTTTATCGGCAAGGAAGCACTCGCCAGGCAGAAGGCCGAAGGACCCGCGAAGAAACTCGTGGGCATTGAACTCGCAGATAAGGCGATTCCCCGTCATGGCTATGAGGTGTTGAATATGGAGGGCGAGATTATCGGCGAGGTGACCACAGGCTATCGTACGCTGTCGACAGACAAGAGTGTGTGTATGGCCCTCATCGATGCTGCCTATGCCAAACTCGATACCGAGGTGCAGATACAGATCCGCAAGAAGGTCTTCCCAGGCAAGGTCGTCAAGAAACAATTCTACAACAAGAGTTATAAGAAATAGATAATAAAAAAATGGCAAAGGTAATTGAAGGACTCTACTACTCGGAGTCGCATGAATTCGTAAGAGTAGAAGGTGATTATGGTTTCGTGGGTATCACAGACTATGCTCAGAACGCATTGGGCACGGTGGTGTATGTCGATATGCCCGAAGTGGATGACGAGGTGGAGGCTGGTGAGGAGTTTGGTGCCGTTGAGAGCACCAAGGCTGCCTCAGATTTGATCTCACCTGTCAGTGGAACCGTCGTGGAAGTCAATGAGGCCCTTGAGGATCAGCCCGAACTGATCAATCAGGATGCTTTCGAGAACTGGATCATCAAGGTGGAACTCTCCGACAAGTCCGATCTCGACAATCTGATGGACGCCAAGGCCTACGAGGCTTTCTGCGCTAAATTGTAACTTCTTCCCCTCCTGAGTTAGGAGGGGTTAGGGGTGGTCTGAACAACGGCTTCTTCTCTGAGTATAGCTCTTCTTCAGACCCCCTCTAACTCCCCCTAACTTAGGGGGAGAAATAAAAACACTAAAGGATCTATGGACTACAAGTATTTTCCGCATACTGATGACGACCTTCAGGCGATGCTCGACAAGGTTGGGGTGAAGAGTCTTGATGAACTCTATGCCCAGATACCTGAGGGCATCCGCTTCAAAGGCGACTACGACCTGCCATTGTCACAGAGCGAACTCGAGATTCGTCAGGCTTACGACCTGTTGGGGCAGCAGAATCGGCAGTTGACTTGTTTTGCAGGTATGGGTGTATACGACCATTATACCCCCGCTGTGATTCCAAACCTGCTCTCACGCTCAGAGTTCCTGACTTCCTACACGCCCTATCAGGCAGAGATATCTCAAGGCACATTGCACTATATCTTCGAGTACCAGTCGATGATGGCAGAACTGACTGGCATGGATATCTCCAACGCCTCAATGTACGACGGCACGACAGCCGCCGCTGAGGCGATGATGATGGCTGTGGCAGCAGGTAAGAAGGTGAACAAACTGCTGGTGGCTGGTACCGTCAATCCTCTCATGTTCCAGGTACTGAAGACCTATGCCCTGCATCATGGCATTCAGTTGGAAGTACTATCTATCATGAATGGCACGACCAGCCTCGACGAGGTGAAGACCAAGTTGGCTGAGGGTGGCTATGCTGGTGTGTTCGTGCAGCAGCCTAATGTCTATGGCATTGTGGAGGACTTCACCGGCTTTGCCGATGCCTGCCACGAGCAGAAGGCTCTCTTCATCGTCGACAGTGTTGCTGCAGACCTGGCCGTGTTGAAGACGCCTGGCGAGTGGGGAGCCGATATCGCCGTGGGCGATGGACAGAGTCTCGGTATACCGATGTCGTATGGCGGTCCGTATGTGGGGTATATGTGCTGTACGGAGAAACTTATCCGTAAGATGCCTGGACGTATCGTCGGAATGACCAAAGATAATCGCGATCAGCGTGCCTTTGTGCTGACCCTTCAGGCCCGTGAACAACATATCCGTCGCCAGAAGGCCACATCGAACATCTGTTCAAACCAGTCGCTGATGGCACTCTGGGTCACGGTCTATATGTCGTTGATGGGACGCCAGGGACTGAAGGAGGCTGCTGAGCGATCATACGCTGGTGCCCATTATCTCTGCGACGAACTGTTGAAGACGGGCCGTTTCAAACTTCAATATGACAAGCCTTTCTTCAATGAGTTTTATGTGACTTACGACGGCGATGCCGATGCACTCTACAAGCGCTTCATCGATGCCGGCATCCTTGGTGGCCTCCGTTTCGAGAACGGTTTCCTCTTTGCGGTCACAGAGAAACGCACGAAGGAAGAAATTGACAACCTCGTTAAAATTGCTGCTTTATGAACAATCAATTATACGGAAACTTAATTTTCGAACTTTCCAAGGAGGGCCGCAAGGGATACAGTCTGCCTCGAAATAATTTCGGTGCGTATAAGATTCCTGACGAGATCCGTCGCAAGGAAGACGCACAGTTGCCTGAGTGCGATGAGTTGACCGTGGTGCGCCATTATACGAACCTCTCTAATAATAACTTCGGTGTCGATACGGGCTTCTATCCGTTAGGCTCTTGTACGATGAAGTACAATCCGAAGATCAATGAAGAGATTGCTTCGCTGCCGGCATTCCAGCATCTGCACCCATTGCAGCCGGAAAAGACCGTACTTGGTGCCAAAGCCCTGATTATCATGCTCGAGAAGGCCCTCTGCACTCTCACGGGTCTGGCCCACTTCACCTTTAAGCCCTACGCTGGGGCTCACGGAGAACTGACAGGTCTGATGACAATCGACAACTATCATCGTTCGCGTGGTGACCTGCAACGTAAGAAAGTCATTGTGCCTGATTCTGCCCATGGCACGAATCCGGCATCAGCCGCTGTCTGCGGTCTCGAGATCCTCGAGGTGAAGTCTGACCCTCAAGGACTCGTTGATCTGGTTGACCTGGAACGACTGGTCAATCAAGAAGGTCCCAATATCGCCGCCATGATGATGACCAATCCTAATACCCTCGGACTCTTCGAGGAACATATACCTGAGATTGCAAAACTCATCCACGCCTGTGGTGGCCTGATGTATTATGATGGTGCCAACCTCAATCCGATGCTTGGTGCCTGTCGCCCAGGCGATATGGGCTTCGACGTGATGCACATCAATCTCCATAAGACTTTCTCCACCCCTCATGGCGGTGGCGGTCCTGGTGCCGGCCCCGTGGGCGTAAGAGAGGGGTTGCAGGAGCATTTCCCCTTCGTGTCTCCCTATCAGGGCAACTTCGCTGTGATGTTGCGGGCCTACACTTATATCCTCTCGCTGGGTCGTGATCAAGTGAAGTACGTGGGTCCTCTGGCTACGCTCAATGCCAACTATATCAAGGAGTCGCTCAAGGATGTATATGAACTGCCTATCGACACGACATGCTGTCATGAGTTTGTGTTCGATGGTCTGAAGGATAAGAGTACAGGGGTGACGACGATGGATGTGGCCAAGCGCCTGCTCGACTACGGCTATCATGCGCCAACGATCTATTTCCCGTTGTTGTTCCATGAGAGTCTGATGATTGAGCCAACGGAGAACGAGTCGAAGGAGACGCTCGACGGCTTTATTGCCGTGATGCGAAAGATCGCTGAAGAGGCCAAGAATGATCCGGAACTGGTGAAGTCGGCACCCCACAACACACCCATCGGCCGTGTCGACGATGTCCTCGCAGCAAAGCACCCGATTACCACTTATAAACAAATGATCAATGACAACAACTGATCTCATTATCATTGGTGCCGGACCTGGCGGCTACCGTGCTGCGGAATATGCTGCCAAGCAAGGTCTGAAGGTGGTCATCTTCGAGGGTTCCGACGTCGGAGGCACCTGTCTCAATGTCGGCTGCATCCCCACAAAGACCTATGTCCATAGCGCCACCTTCGAGGAGGCCCGTGAGCGTATAGGCCAGGTGGTGACGCAACTCCGTGCTGGTGTCGAGGGTATCCTCTCTCATCCCAACATCACCCTCGTCCGTGAGAATGCCTCGTTCGAGAATCATGGGGACTGTCCTCGTGATAGTAGCGTAGCGGAGATCATGGGGACTGTCCCCGTGATTCTCACCGCCTCAGGAGAGACCTACACCGCCCCCAACATCATCATCGCTCCAGGAAAAGATGATCCGCGTGTGGTAGACTCAACAGGTTTGCTGCAACTCGACACCCTGCCTAAGCGCCTCTGTATCATCGGGGCGGGTGTCATCGGTATGGAGTTCGCCAGCGTGTTTAATCGCTTTGGTTCCGAGGTGACTGTCATAGAGTATCTGAAGGAATGCCTGCCCGCACTCGACAGCGATATCGCCAAACGACTCCGCAAGCAAATGGAAAGACAGGGCGTTACGTTCTACATGCAATGTGCCGTCAAACAAATTGCGGATGGTTCGGTGTCCTTCGAGACGAAGAAATGTGAAACAAAAAGTGTGGATGCAGATGTGATTCTGATGGCTACGGGCCGCAAGCCGCGTACTGAAGACCTGAATCTTGATGCAGTAGGCATCACCCTCAATTCTCAACGTGCCATCCCCGTCGATGATTATTTTCAGGTAATCTCTCTCCTCTCACCTCTCACCACTCACCCCCATTTATTCGCCATCGGTGACGTGAATGGTCGTCAGATGCTCGCTCATGCGGCAGAGATGCAGGCGGTCCATGTCGTGAACCGCATCCTTGGCAAAAAGGATAACATCCGCTTTGAGATCATGCCTGCCGCCATCTTCACAGAGCCAGAGGCAGCCTGCGTAGGACCCACGGAGGAACATTTGAAGGAGCAAGGCATACCATACGTCTGCAAGAAAGCATTCTGGCGAGCCAACGGCAAGGCCCTCGCCATGAACGAGACGGAAGGTATGCTTAAACTATTCGTTTCCCCTCCTGAGTCAGGAGGGGTGCCCGAAGGACGGGGTGGTCTGAACGATGGTTTGATATTAGGCTGCCATGCCTATGGTGCCCATGCTGCCGACATCGTTCAAGAGGTCAGTGTGTTGATGTGTAAACACACCACTATCAGTGAACTCGCCGACATGGTGCATATCCATCCGACACTCTCGGAGATTCTCAAAGATGCTATTTGATTTCGAGACACATCATCGTCAGGTCGTCATTGGGCTCTGCACCTTTCCTGTGCTTCTCAACAGCCTCACGGAGTGTCTCAACTAACTCCTTCGTATTCTCGAACGGCCGGCTGGTGATAATCTCCATCAGTCGGTCGTTTCCAAACTGTACCATTTCCTTATCCTCGGCCTCGTTCAGACCATCAGAATAGAGGAACAGCCTCTGGTCCTTGATGTTCTCCAATACTTCACCCTCAAATTTCAGGGTGGGCCACATGCCGATAGGCGCATTAGGCAGTATGTGGAGGAAACGGGCATGTAGTGTTCCATCGGCCGTTTTTTCTACGACGACAGGCTTGTTGTGGCCTGCATTGCAGAATTCGAGTCTTCCGGTGTTGAGATCCGCCAGGCCGATGAACATCGTGACGAACATGCCCTGATCGTTGTCCTCTGAGAGTGCCTCGTTCATTTGCGTGGCGATATCGGCAGGCATCATGTGCTGGGTAGCCAGTGTGCGGAACAATCGTGTTGCCTGAGCCATGAACAGACTGGCTGGCACACCCTTTCCACTGACATCGCCCAGGCAGAAGTACAGTTGGTCGCCGATAAGCATATAGCCATAAAGGTCACCTCCTACCTCCTTGGCTGGAGCAATCAAGGCGTAGATGTCGAGCCCGTCACGGTTGGGGAAGATGTTGGGTACCATCGACATTTGTATATCCCTTGCGATGCGCAGTTCACTCTCGATACGCTCTTTGGCAGCCGTCGTCTCCTCCAGTTTGTCGTAGGCATGCTGCAGTTTCTCGTGGGCTATGGCCAGATGATGGGTAGCCTTTCGCTTGTGAAGGGTGTAAATGGTAAAGAACGAAACGAGCAGTACCAGCGCGATGGCAGTGCCGATGAGGCGTTGTCTGGACAGATCGGCTTGCTGGTGGGCTATCTGGGCTTCCTTCTGGTGGGTGTCATACATGGTGGCCAGTTCGGCAGCATCGTTACGCTTGGCCTGGCTGATTGCACTGTCCAGCGACTCGCAGATCTGCAGTCCTACGGCGATGGCCGAGTCTTTACGCACGGCACCTACATTAGCACGGTATTTCGGCAGCAGATACTGCTGGATATTGTCGAGCGTCAGCGTAATGTCGTTCTGGCTGAGCAGTCGGTCCAGGTCGCGGAAATTGTCGGCGGCCTCATTATACCGGCGGGCTGCTACCAGATAGTCATTAGCATAGAGCCGCCCTTCGCCTGATTTGCCGTAAGACGTATTGGCTGCAGCCTGAAAAGCCTTTGCCGCCTCCTTCGCCTGACCCGTGTTCTGCAGGGCGATGGCACGTAGCAGGTTGATCTGTGCCTGGGAATTCTTGACGACCTTAGCGTCAGCCGTAGGCAACTGCTCGTAGGCTCTCAGCAATTCTTCTGCCCTGTCGATCCAGGGGAGTGCTTCCTCATAGCGCTTCGAATTCAGGTACTCGTCAGCGATGCTGCATACAGCCTCGTACGCCTGCTGATCCTTGCGGCCTGTCGTGTCTTTGCTCGCAATATTCATAAACAACCCGTAGGCTTCCTCGAAGTTCTTGGCCGCTTGCTCTGTTCTGCCGAGGTTCAGCAGGCAACAGCCTACGGAGTTGGTCAGGATGGCCACGTCAGTCTCGGAGCCACTATTATTCTCGCGCATCTTGTCGAGGGCATCCATAGCGACGCGGAGGGCTCCTTCGTAGTCGCCTTTCTTGAGCATCATGTTGGCCAGGCGACGGGCCGACTTGTTGTAGTTCAGGGCGTCGTTCTCACTCTTGATATCTGCCGCCACAGCCTTCTTGTAGTAGAATTCCGACGTGCGGTGATGGCCTTGGTGGAAATATGCCACACCACGCCATCTGTTGGCATTCACCTCCGTCAGGTCGCCCAATGCCTCCAGACTGTCTGCAAGTGCGAGGATGCGTGCATAGTCGCGCATGTCGCCTGCTGCATACATGATGCTGTCGGCCTTGCTGGCGCGGATCCTGGCCCGTTTCTCTTCACTACACGAAAGTAATAGGAAGAAAGAGAAAATGAGTACGACGATTCTTATCATATTTTTGCCTCTCTGATTATTTTTGCTACGACCTTGGGGAAGTGCTCCATCTCCAACTGGTGCTCCTTCTTGGCGATATCCTCTACCGTGTCATGGGGTGAGATGGCAACTTTAAACTGGGCGATGATCTCCCCTGCATCACAGACTGGCGTCACCCAATGTACGGTCATGCCCGTCTCCGTCTCTCCAGCGGCCTTCACCGCCTCATGCACATGATGGCCCCACATGCCTTTGCCGCCGTATTTGGGTAGTAAGGCAGGGTGGATGTTGATGATCTTGTGTGGATAGGCTTCGATGAGGAAGTCTGGGATGAGCGGCAGCCAGCC
>ONPM01000167.1 GCA_900319715.1 uncultured Prevotella sp. | reverse complement strand
GGCAGGAACGAGTGGTGGATGTTGATGATGTGGTGCGGGTACTCGGCGATCATCTCGTCGGAGATAATCTGCATATAGCGCGCCAGCACGATAAACGAGATGTCCTCCTTCTTCAGCAGTTCCATCTCTGCCTTCTCCACCTCCTCCTTGTTCGAGTGGTCCTTCTTGATGCTCCACACGTAGTAGGGGATGCCGAACTGGTCGGCCACATATCGCAGATCCTCATGGTTCGACACGATGCAGGGGATGTCACAGTTGAACTCTCCCGCCTTCCAGCGCGCCAGCAGGTCGTACAGGCAGTGGCTCATCTTACTCACGAAGATCGCCATCCTCGGACGCTTGTCGCTGTAGTAGAGCGAGAACTTCATCTTGTAGCGCTGGGCGTAGAGCGTCGTGATGTAGTCGTAGAGTTTGTCGCGGGGGATGAGGAAGCCCTCCAACTCCCATTCTATTCTCATGAAGAACATGCCTTCAACCTTGTCCACATATTGGTCAAGGTAGACGATGTTTCCTTTGTTATCCGTGATGAATTTCGTCACTTCCGAGATGATACCCTGCTGGTCAGGGCAGTGCAGAAGCAGTATTGCTGTTGTTTCCATCTGTACTATTTTCTATACCTTATTCTTTTTTCAGGGTGCAAAGGTACTAAAAATAATTCTTTTATCGCACATTATTAATAAGTTTTTTGCGTTCTCGTTTCTACAACTGCTTCGAAAGGAACGCTTCAGCCCGCATCAGGTCTTCTGGCGTGTCGATGCCGACCGTCTCGACATGGGTCAGTCCCACGCGGATGCGATAGCCGTTTTCCAGCCAGCGCAGTTGCTCCAGACTCTCTGCCTTCTCCAGCGGACTCTGAGGCAGCCGGGTGACCTCCGCAAGGACATCCCGCCGATAGGCATACACGCCCAGATGCTTCAGGAAGGGGTAGTGGGGGAGCCAGTCGTCTGCCTTGACACCTCTGACGAACGGGATGACACTACGGCTGAAATAGAGGGCGAAGCCCCGATGGTCGACCACGATCTTGGGGGAATTGGGATTGCGCACGGCCTCTATCGTCTCGAAGGGCTTGCCCAGGGTGCCGATTTGTGTCGACGGATCGTCGAAGAGATGCATGAGTGTCTCTATCTGTGAAGGCTGCACGAAAGGCTCATCGCCCTGAATGTTGATCACCACCAGGCCATCTCCTTCCTCTTTCCTTCTTCCTCCTTCCTCGATATTCATTTCTCTTTCCTCGATCTTCTCCATCGCCTCCTCGATGCGGTCGGTACCACTCTTGTGGTCTGTGCGCGTCATGACGGCCCGTCCGCCAAAGGCTTCGACACAGGCGAAGATACGCTCGTCGTCGGTGGCTACATAGGCCTCGGGCAGCACGCTGACGGCCTGTTCATAGACTCTCTGGATTACTGTCTTGCCGCCCAGCACTGCCAGCGGCTTGCCCGGAAAACGCGTCGAGGCGTAACGGGCGGGAATTATACCAATATACTTCATACTGGTTGCAAAGGTAATGAAAAAACTTTGTTTTATCGTTAAATTATATGGAAAAGTTTGGGCGGCTACGAAATTATTAGTAAATTTGCAACAATTTTCAAATGACTACTCATGACAACGAAACGATATATCACTACAATATTGGCTCTTTCACTCCTGCTGCCGGTTGGTGCGCAGAAGATGACGCTTGGTACTTCCAAGACCAAAGACGGGGGCGACTACAACGGAGAATTACAGGCCGGCAAGCCTCATGGCAAAGGCCGCACAGTCTATAAGAACGGTAATGTGTACGAGGGTGAATACGAGAAGGGCAAGCGACAGGGCTATGGTACCTATGTCTTCACCGACGGCGAGAAGTATGAGGGCGAATGGTTCCAGGACCAGCAGCACGGACAGGGCATCTACTTCTTTGCCAACAACAACCGCTATGAGGGGCTGTGGTTCCGCGACTACCAGCACGGACACGGTATCATGTACTACTTCAACGGCGACAAGTACGACGGCGAGTGGTTCAAGGACATGCGTTCGGGCAAGGGTCGCTATACGTTTGCCAGCGGAGCCTTCTACGACGGCGAATGGCTGAACGACAAGAAACACGGCCAGGGTCTCTTCGATTGGGGCGACGGCTCTTCCTACAAGGGTGAATGGAAAGACAACATGCGTTCGGGCAAGGGTACCTTCCGCTATGCCGATGGTGACACCTACACCGGACAGTGGGCCCACGACGAGATGAACGGCAAGGGCATCTATAAGTTCCAGAATGGCGACGTGTACGAAGGTGACTATGTGAACGGCAACCGCACGGGCACAGGCATCTTCAGTTATGCGAACGGCGACAGGTACTCGGGCGCGTTTGTCAATGGCGACAAGCAGGGCATGGGCACCTTCATCTGGAAGAATGGCGATATGTACACCGGCCAGTGGCGCCATGACCAGCAGGAAGGCCGGGGCAAACTGACGAAGAAAAACGGCGACACCGTGGAGGGCCTCTTCAAGAACGGCAAGACCAATGGAGAGTGCATCATGCGTTTCGCCGACGGCTCTAAGTTCAAGGGCCACATGAAGGACGGCAAGCGCAACGGCCCTGCCATCGAGGAGGATAAGGACGGCAACCGTTTCGAAGGCTCCTATGTCGACGATGTGCGTGATGGCAAGTTCATCGAGAAAGACCGCAACGGCAATATCATCCGCCAAGGCACTTACACCCGCGGCCACCGGTCTGTGAATTAAAATTTCAAACTTCAAATTTCAAACTATAATGATTATCGACACTATTGAGAACCTAAGCAACTATGCTTCGCTGAACCCGTTGTTTGCCGACGTGGTAGCATTCCTGAAC
>ONPM01000002.1 GCA_900319715.1 uncultured Prevotella sp. | reverse complement strand
TGGCATAGGATTCTTGCCTTCCTTCTTCAGCTCGCAGGCAGCACCCAGGATAGCCTTGGTCTGCATAGCGGTGATCTCAGGGAAGGTGATACCCAGACGACAACCACGATGACCCAGCATTGGGTTGTTCTCTGCGAGAGAGTCAACACGACGCTTGATATCCTCTACGCTAACGCCCATCTCCTTAGCCATCGTCTCCTGACCAGCCAGATCGTGGGGAACGAACTCATGGAGAGGAGGATCGAGCAGACGGATGTTAACGGGCAGACCGTCCATAGCCTCGAGGATGCCCTTGAAGTCAGCCTTCTGATAAGGCAGCAACTTAGCGAGCGCCTTCTCACGTCCGGCAACGCTGTCGGCGAGGATCATCTCACGCATAGCGATAATCTTCTTGTCCTCGAAGAACATGTGCTCAGTACGAGTCAGACCGATACCCTTGGCACCGAACTCACGAGCCAGCTTGGCGTCGCGCGGTGTGTCGGCATTGGTACGAACCTGCAACTTGGTGTATTTGTCGCAGAGGTCCATCAGCTCCTTGAAATCGCCGCTGAGCTCAGCAGCCTTCGTGGGCACCTCACCGGCATATACCTGGCCTGTGGTACCGTTCAGGGAGATGTAGTCACCTTCTTTATATACGATGCCGTCGATCTCGACGGTCTTGTCCTTGTAGCTTACATTCAGCGAGCCTACGCCAGAGACGCAGCACTTACCCATACCACGAGCCACAACGGCAGCGTGAGAGGTCATACCGCCACGGGCCGTCAGGATACCCTCGGCAGCCGACATACCAGCGAGGTCCTCAGGAGAGGTCTCGATACGCACGAGCACCACCTTGTGGCCGTCCTTGTGCCAAGCCTGGGCGTCGTCAGCGTGGAACACGATCTGACCGCAGGCAGCACCCGGAGAAGCGGGCAGACCCTGGGCAATCACCTTGGCCTGAGTGAGGGCCTTCTTGTCGAATACGGGGTGGAGCAGTTCGTCGAGCTTCTGAGGCTCGCAGCGCATGATGGCAGTCTTCTCGTCGATCATACCCTCGTGGAGCAGGTCGATAGCGATCTTCACCATAGCGGCACCTGTGCGCTTACCGTTACGTGTCTGGAGGAACCAAAGCTTGCCCTCCTGTACGGTGAACTCCCTCAGAGATGCCAGCACGCTCTGCCCAGCGCTGAGAACCGATCTTCGTGATCTGCTGTGGGGTACGGATACCAGCCACAACGTCCTCACCCTGTGCGTTTACCAGATACTCACCATTGAACAGGTTTTCACCGTTAGCAGCATCACGGCTGAAGCATACACCTGTAGCAGAGGTGTCGCCCATGTTACCGAATACCATAGCCATCACACTGACAGCCGTACCCCACTCGTCGGGGATGCCTTCCATCTTACGATAGAGGATGGCGCGCTCGTTCATCCAACTGCGGAACACAGCGCAGATAGCGCCCCAGAGCTGCTCAATCGGGTCGTTGGGGAAGTCCTTGCCCGTGCGAGCCTTGATGGCCTCCTTGAACAGCTTCACGAGCTTCTTCAGCTCATCGACGTTCAGGTCCTTATCGAGCTTCACGCCACGCTCAGCCTTTACCTTCTCGATGATCTCCTCAAACGGATCGATATCTGTCTTGTTGAGGATTGTTGGTCTTCTTCACCATACCCTCAGCCACCTCGTCGTTCAGACCGAGGTTCAGGATGGTATCCATCATACCAGGCATAGAAGCACGGGCACCTGAACGAACTGATACCAACAGAGGATTCTCCTTGTCACCGAACTTGGAGTTCATCAGGGTCTCAATGTGCTTCACGGCAGCCATCACGTCGTCGTTCAGCAGTTCCATGATCTTCTGCTGACCCACCTGATAGTACTCGTTACAGCAATCTGTTGTGATGGTGAAACCTGGAGGAACGGGAACACCAATCAGGTTCATCTCAGCAAGGTTTGCACCCTTACCGCCCAGTTCCTCACGCATCTTTGCATTACCTTCGGCCTTACCGTTACCGAAGAGGTAAACTCTTTTTTGGCTCATAATTACTATTATTTATTGTTTATAAATTGTTTTATAAATGAATTGTGCAAAGTTAGTAATTTTCCCACATATACGCAAGAAAAATACACAAAAATTGGCATTTTTAATATTTATTCGTACCTTTGTACCCTAAAAAGTACTGATATGACAAGAAAGAAGAAGCCATTACCGCTCCTTGAGAGCATAGAGATAGAGGCTGTGGCCGCTGAGGGAAAGTGCCTGTTCCACTGGGAAGACATGGTTGTGTTCGTTCCTTTCTGCGTTCCTGGCGATATATGCGATGTACAGATTCGCCGTAAGAAACACTCCTTTGCCGAAGGTGAAGTGGTGCGTATTATAAAATACAGTAATGTACGCGCGATACCCTTCTGCCAGCATTTCGGTGTCTGCGGTGGTTGCAAGTGGCAGAATCTGCCCTATCCTGAACAGTTGAAATTCAAACAACAGCAGGTTTATGACCAACTGCATCGTATCGGGAAGATTGAACTGCCAGAGTTCCAGCCTATCCTCGGTAGCGTCAAGACACAGGATTATCGCAACAAACTCGACTTCGGCTGTGCCAACAAGCGCTATCTGACAAAGGAGCAAATTGAGAGCCTTCCCCCAGCCCTATCCAATGTTAAGGAGAGTTCTGAGGGAGCAGACGATTCTTCACTCTTCACTCTTCGCTCTTCACTCAAGGATGTACCGGCCATCGGTTTCCATATTACAGGTGCGTTTGATAAGATCCTGCCTATTGAGAAATGCTGGCTGATGGACGACCTGCACAACCAGATTCGCAATGAGATCTACGAATATGCCATCCAGCATGGATTGTCCTTCTTCGATCTACGGGTTCAGACTGGCCTGCTCCGCGATGTCATCATCCGCAATTCCAATACAGGCGAGTGGATGATTATCATCCAGTTCCACTATGACAGAAGCACGGCCGACGCCCTCTCAGAGAGCGAAGCACAAGCCAAAGCACTGCTACAACATATTTCAGACAAATTTCAGGAAATCAGTGCATTACTTTATCTAGACAACCAGAAGTGCAACGACACGATCAGTGATCAGGACATCCTCGTCTTTAAGGGCAACGACCACATCTACGAGACAATGGAAGACCTCCGGTTTAAGGTCGGTCCGAAGTCATTCTATCAGACCAATACCGAGCAGGCCTACCATCTCTACAAAGTCGCTAGAGCCTTTGCTCTTGCTCCAATCGAAAATGGTGAATTGAGAATGGAGAATTATGATTACCCAACAAGCGAAAAAAGCAACGGCATGCAGAGTGTTCATGATTCTCAATCATCAATTCCCAATTCTCCATTAATCTACGATCTTTACACCGGCACAGGCACCATCGCCAACTTCGTAGCCCGGAAAGCAAGCAAGGTCATCGGCATCGAATACGTACCAGAGGCCATCGAGGATGCCAAGGTGAACTCCGAGATCAACGGCATCACGAACACCCTTTTCTATGCCGGCGACATGAAGGATATCCTCACCGACGACTTCATCGCCGAGCATGGCCGTCCGGATGTGATCATCACCGACCCGCCTCGGGCTGGCATGCATCCTGACGTCGTGAAAACCATCCTCCGCGCTGCCCCAGGGCGCATCGTCTACGTATCGTGCAATCCTGCCACCCAGGCCCGCGACCTCCACGACCTCGATGCCGATTATCGTGTCGCCGCCGTCCAGCCCGTCGACATGTTCCCCCACACACCACACGTAGAGAACGTCGTTCTACTCGTACGTCGTAAAACAACAGAAATAACATCTGAAAGATAAATGCATTAAATATTTGGTGGTTTCATTTTTTATTTGTATCTTTGCGGCATATTAATATATTTCAATAACTAAAAATTGTATACGTATGACGACAAAAAGACTTTCATGGATGCTGGGAATGCTGGTTTCTATGGCTATTTCAGCAAACGCCGAGACGGTTGCTGAGGTAGAGGAAGTGGAGGCTACTCAGAAGAAAGCCACCATTGAGTTGCCAGCCTGGGTGAAGAACATTAAATTCAGCGGTTATGGCATGTTGCAGTATCTGGGACAAGACCCCGAAGGAAACCACTCTAACTCCTTCAACCTGCGTCTTGCCCGTTTCATTCTCGACGGCAAAATCGGCGACTTCGACTGGCGTGCTCAAATCCAAGGCACCAATGCAACAGGTCCTGGACAGCCCACAGTACAACTTGTAGACCTTTATGCAGAGTGGCGCAAATATCCAGAATTCAAGGTACGCGCAGGACAGTTCAAGCGCGCCTTCACCTACGAGAACCCCACCCACCCCATCACACAGGGCTGGCGTGGTTACGCTGATGTAATCAACAAACTGTCTGCCTTTGGCGACCGAACCGGTGAGAGATCCTCTGGTGGTCGTGATATCGGTATCCAGGTTGCGGGTGATCTCTTCCCCAATGCCAACGGCCGTCGTGTGTTTCACTACCAGATTGGTGTCTACAATGGTGAGGGTGTGAACCAGAAGGATATGGACAACCGCAAAGATATCATCGGTGGTGTATGGGTGATGCCCATCAAGGGGCTCCGTATCGGTGCTTTCGGATGGACAGGTAGCCGTGGCGGTATGCTCGATCCTGAGACAGGCCAGACCCGCAGTATCGAGAAGAACCGTTACGCTATCTCCGCCGAATACGACAAAGATGAATACACCTTCCGCGCCGAGTATATCCACAGTCAGGGCTGGGGTGCTAAATCTCCCGGAAACAACGTGCGCGAGATATGTTACGAGAATGGCGACAAGGCCGATGGCTGGTATGTATTCGGCATCGTGCCACTGATCAAAGGCAAACTCCACGCCAAAGCCCGTTACCAGACCTACCGCAATCAGAAAAACTGGTCTACGTCGGTCAATCAGGTGGAGTGCGGTCTGAACTATTTCTTCACGAAGAACCTGGAACTACATGCCGAGTACTCGCACGTGAATGATCGCAACCTGGCCAAGCACAACTACAACCTGATAGACGTTGAACTGGACTTCCGTTTCTAAGACATATTATTATTTAGACATAAGGACATAAGAACATATTGGCTGCGCTATAACTGCATCCATAATTTGTTCTTATGTTCTTCTGTCTAAAAAGAAGAAGTATTTCTGTCTGAGGCGTTCCCAGAGATGAGTCTTCTGACGGAGGATTAGCAGCGAGAACATCAGGCTGACGAGTGTCAGACCGATGCCGAAGACCCAATAAGCATAACCGCCGACCGTGATGGTAGTGAAATAGGCCAACAGTCCGATGAGGATATGAATGGCACTATACTTCATCACGGCCGGCGACATTTTGTAACCATAGCGCCATCGGGCGACGGCGTTGATCATCACGAAGTCAAAAACATTTGCCAGAGTGATGGCCATACCCGTTCCCTCAAGTCCCCAATGCTCGTAGCCGAAGATGATGAGAAACACGAACACCGCGAAATAAGTGCCCTCAAGAAACAGGAACATCAGCGAATAGCCGCGTGCCAGCGTGATGTAAGCCGCCGGCAGCGTCACGGCCTTGAAAAACATCGCCAATACAGCGACCTGTGTCATCGCCACCACAGGCATGAACTTCATGCTGAAGAACAGCGGTATCAAGACAGGCAGGAAAATGATCAGTCCCACCAACATCGGCGCAGCAATAAGCATCGACACCTCCATCTGTTTGTTCACCGTCTCATTGGTTGCCTCCATATCAGCATTGACGGCCGACAGACGCGGGAAGTAGTCGGACTCCATCGCCGAGAACACCATACCCGCATAGGTAATCGTAATCATATATCCCGCATTGTAGAGACCCAGTACATCCAGGTCGGCTGTCACATTCAGCCATGAGCGAATGAACATCTCCACACCAGAACCGATGATGCCCGCCAGCGTGAAAGCCACACCCAGACGCACCATCTCCATGCCATCGCCCAGGATCCCCTTCGCCCCCTTCAACCGTAGAGGATACAGACTATAGGACTCTCGTACCGTCAGCAGCATCGTGACCAAAGCCATCAGCACAATCACCGGCACGATACCCGCCTCGCCAAAGAAATAATAGACAGGTACGGACAAGAACAAGGCTGCGAGGACCGATCCCACCTGTACCAATGCCAACGATTTCAACCGTCTGCGGCCTTTCAGTATAGCCGTCTCACCACCTGTCACCGCCAGCATACCCACTGCCGGAGCCAACAAGATAAAATGGAGACTATGGTCACCCCACGCGAACGTCGTACTACTCAGAAACGGTCCGATGGCAATACACACCAGCATACCCAAAAGAGCCGTTAGCAACGACCATGCCCTTACGACCTTCACAAAGTGAACCACCTGCGGATGATGGTCGTCGGTGAACTCCGAGAGTTGGCGGACCGCACTCGTAGAGATACCAAAATGGGTGGACTGTGAGATGAACGAGACTGTCGTGTTGAACAGTGTCACCAGTCCCATACCCGATGGGCCGAGCAGCAGAGCCACGAACTTATTGCGTACAAGGCTCACCAACACGTTGAGACCTTGTACGCCCCCGAAGACACCCGTGTACTTCAACACATGGCCGTAGGCTCCTTTTTCGCTTTCGTTCATTCTTTTTATATAACGAAACGGACACTTATTTATTATATAGGGACACTCTTTTCGTGCCGATGCCTTTAGCCATCGCAGCAGGGCAAACAGAATAAATGAATCTTATTTTAAATATAAACACATCATCGTGAGGTCATCACTGGGCTCTGCCCCATCACGGTGGACCTCGACTTCTGCGCTGAGTTTTTCAACGAGTTGCTGTGCTGAAGTGAAGTGCGTGTTGCGAAGTATTTCGAGCAGGCGCTCATCGCTGAACTCTTCTTTCTCCTTGTTCTCTGCCTCATTCAGTCCGTCGGTATAGATGAAGAACGGCCGGCCCTTGATGGTATCCATCTCTTCACCCTTGTATTCCATTCCTGGCATAATACCGATAGGCACATTTGGTTTCATCTTTAGGAACATGACATCGTCGCCGCCACATCCTATAACGGGGGGATTATGGCCTGCATTACAGAACGAGAGATGGCCATTAGTGAGGTCTACGAGTCCGAGCCAGAAGGTCACGAACATGACGCTCTCATTGTCGTCGCCCGATAAGGCATCGTTCATGCGGGTACAGATCTCTGCAGGAGGCATCGTCTGTTTGGCCAGTGTGAGGAACAGGCGCGTGGCCTGTGCCATAAACAGCGAGGCAGGCACGCCCTTTCCGCTGACATCACCCACGCAGAAGTAGAGTTTGTCGCCCAGCCGCAGATAATTATAAAGGTCGCCGCCCACCTCCTTGGCAGGCGTCATCGAGGCGTACATGTCGAGTCCCTTGATGTCAGGGAACACGCTGGGTACCATCGACATCTGTATGTTGCGGGCAATGCGCAGTTCACTCTCCATACGCTCCTTGGCCGCCGTGGTCTCCTCCAACTGGTCGTAGGCCACCTTCAACTGCTCGTGAGCCTTTTTCAGTCTTGCCGCCATGCGATTACGCACGAAGATATAGATGACAAGGGCAAGAATGAGGGCAGCCATGACGGCCAGACGGGTCCACCACTGCTGTCGCTCCATGCGCTCCTTCTCTGCCGTCATCTCCGCTTCCTTCTGACGCACAGCCTCCTCCTCGATGGCATCCTGCCGGCGCTGCTTGGTGATGGCCGAGTCGAGGTGCTCTACGATCTGAACGCTCACGGCCCGCACCGTATCAAAGCGTTCGGCCATCATGTTCACGTAGAATTTCTTCAGCATCCACTCCTGAATCGTCTGCAGCGAATAGTCCAAACCATATTCCCTGATGAGTTTCTCGGTGCTACTGAGATTATCGGCTGCGTCATTCCAAAGTCCTACCTGACGCAGATAATCGCTGCCGAGTATCAGGCCTTCTGCCGTCAGCGAATAACTCGTCTCCAGAAAGTCCTCATATACCTTTGCCGCCTCGGCCTTGCGCCCCACGCCTTCAAGGGCCGAAGCACGATAGATGTAGTAGCGTGCCCGCTGCTTGTCGGCATAGTCGGAACGTGCATCCGGCAGTTTGTCGTAGTCGTCAAGCAACTTGCCATAGCGGTCTATCCAGTACATCGCCTTCTGATAGTCATGGATTTCCAGAAAGTTGTAGCAGATGTTGATGACACCGACAAAGGCATCACGGTAGGCTATCGCATTCGGATTCTTCTTCATATTGTCAAGATGGGCTTGATAGCCGTCCTCCAGACTCTTGTTGGAAGTGTCCTCGCTCAGGCCTAAACGGCTCTGGCAGGAGCCCTGATAGATGAGCAGGTTGATGTAGTCGCTCGTCATCTTGGCGTCATGCTTCTTGAGGTAATCCAGCGCAGGAATGGCCACCTTCAGGCCAGCCTCATACTCGCCCCTTGTACTTTTCAAGCCCGTCAGTCGGCTGGCGATAGCAGCATAGACTTCCAGTTCCTCTGGTGTATCCACATTGTCCATGACGGCCAAGCCCTTGGTCCAGTAGAGTTCGGCCATGCGCTTCTTATGGGTACGGTCGCTGGCATACCCGAGCCAGAAGAAAGCCTTGCCTTCACTGAGGTCGCCTGTTTCCTTCAGACTGTCGGCCAGCATTGCGATACGCTGGTAGTCCTTCGTCTCATAGGCGATGTTGATCAGACTGTCGGCTTCTTGTTGGTGCTTTCTATTCGCAGAACTGTTGATGTCACAACCTGTAGTGGTCAGCAGCATGCCGATAACCGATGCAAAAGCAATGTTCTTGATACGCATAAAGTGAAATTTCTTGATTTGTCGGCAAAGTTACTAAAAAAATTCGCAATAACATAGAAGTTGGCCCGACTTTTTGGGAAATAAAGTTAAAACCACTGAGATTTCCATATTTTATTGTTACCTTTGCACCCGATATGATACAACAGCCACTGGTCAGTTTTATCCTGACGTGTTACAACCTGCCTCTGGACATGCTGTGCGCATGTATAGACAGTATCCTCAGACTTTCGCTGCGTTCGGAAGAGCGGGAGATCATTGTCGTTGACGATGGGTCGGAAGTCAGTCCGATCAACGATCTGCTCCGATATGGCGACGAAATCATCTATGTACGACAGAAGAACGGCGGCGTCAGCACTGCCCGCAACACAGGCATGGAGATGGCCAAGGGAAAGTATTTCCAGTTCGTCGACGGTGACGATACGCTGCTTCAGGTACCTTACGACCACTGCCTCGACATCATCCGTAACCATCAGGATGCCGACATCGTGATGTTCGACTTCACCAACGACTCCCAAGAATCCCCGACAACCTTCGCGGCACCCGCCAAGAAGAGCGGTATAGAACTGATGCGCACGGAGAACCTACGCGGCTCGGCCTGCTGCTATCTCTTCCGCCAGACTGTGAGAAGCCAGTTGTCGTTCACACCAGGCATCGAATACGGCGAGGACGAGGAGTTCACCCCACAATTGCTGATCCGCGCCGAAACCATATACATTACTGATGCGAAGGCTTACTATTACCGCGAGCGCCAGACGTCAGCCGTCCACCAGCAGACTGCCGAGCGTATCGACAAACGGCTGGCCGACCACCTGACCGTGATCCTCCACCTGAACGAACTCGCCGACAGGCGACCGTATGAAGAACGTCTGGCCCTGCAACGTCGCATAGCGCAACTCACGATGGATCATATCTACAACACCATCATGGCCACCCGTTCGGAAGGGAGACTCGACGAGACTATCGCAACCCTGCGCCAGCATAACCTCTTCCCCCTACCCGACCGTGATTACAGTACGAAGTACGTCTGGTTCCGGAGGCTGACCAACAGCCGTCTTGGACGAAAGATACTGCTCCGCACTCTCCCAATGATGAAAAAAGAAAGATGAGGATACTATTATTAGGCGAATACAGTAATCTGCATGCCACGCTGGCTGAAGGTTTACGACGACTCGGCCATGAGGTGCTCGTCGTATCCGATGGCACCTACATCTACGGCTACAAGCGCGACATCTCACTTTCCCGTCAAGGCACAGGCATATGGTCTGCCGTCAGATATCTGTGGAAATTGCTCATCACCCTACCCCGTCTGCGAGGTTTCGATGTCGTTCAACTAATCAACCCAGACTGCTTTGCCCTGAAGGCTGAAAGGCAGTTTACCCTTTATCGCTACCTGCGGAAACATAACAAAGTGATGATCCTCGGCTCTTTCGGCAACGACTGGCAGTGGGTGGAGTGCGGACTGAACCGGAAGTTGTTCCGCTATGGCGACTTCAACGTCGGCGACCATCTGCGTACCTGCGCCTACACCCAGCAGGTCATCAAGGAATGGCTTCACTCCACCAAGGGAGAACTCAGCCGATACATCGCTGACGACTGTGATGCCATCGTCACCTGCCTTTACGAGTACCAGGCCATCTATCAGGACGATTATCCCGACAAGACACTGTTCATCCCTCTGCCCATCGTACCGAAGGATATCGATCCCGACACCCTGGAGCGGACATCACCTTACCCCGTCCGGTTCTTCCTTGGCATCAAGCGGATCCTGATGGAGTTCAAAGGTACAGACATCTTCTACGATGCCTTACAACGCATCAAGGCCGACTATCCGGACAAATGTGAAGTCACCGTCGTGGAAGACCTGCCGTTCAGCGAATACGAGAAACGTATGAACGGTCAGGACTTCATTCTGGACCAAGCCTATTCCTACACGCCCGCTATGAACGCCCTCGAAGCGATGAGCAAAGGTGTCGTCTGCATCGGCGGCGGAGAACCTGAGAACTACGACATCATCGGGGAAACAGAACTGCATCCCATCATCAACATCCTGCCAGACAGGGAGAATGTCTATCAGGCTCTGGCTGACATCATATCACATCCAGAGCAGATCACACGACTTAAGAAAGAAAGTATTGAGTACATCAAAAGGCACCACGACTATCTCAAAGTGGCGCATCAGTATGAAGAACTGTATCAAAAACTTCTGTCAGGCGCTTCCCGATAACCTCCGCTGAAGCCAACCGTCTGACAGCCTCCGAGACAACCTTCCCATTGAAATCCTTCTTTTCCATGACCCTCTGCATTGCGTCAAACAACGCCTGAACATCATCTATGGGTACGATGGTACAACCACCTTCGATGCGCAGACTCTTCGGCACGCACTCTGTAGCGATAGTAGGAATACCGGTGCTCATCGCCTCCAGCAAGGCTAATGGCTGTACTTCACTGCGACTGGCAAGTACCAGTGCATCAGACTGATACAATAAATCTCTTACAGCATCTCTTGAAATCAGTCCATGCGAAACGACACCCTCTGAAAACAGTTTCTGGCAATCAGCAGAATCCGTGCCACGTCCGGCAATGTGTAACTCGACATCCAGTCCCGATGCCCGCAGTTGGCGGAAGGCTGGCAGCAAGATATCATACCCCTTCAGCGGCCAGAAGTTGGCCAGGCAACAGAAACGGAACGGACGACCTTCATGAGACTGGCGCTCGCGGAAATGGAAGAAGTCCACGTCGACGGTATTCGACACAGCCTGCCAGCGATAGGCATTGCCGAAATAGCATGCGATATTCCCCACCAGTTCCTCCGACACGGGGATGACCAGATTGGCCTGCTCGTATGCCTTGCGGAGCAGTGGTATCTGCCAGGCACTGCTGGGTGCAGGGCCGAACTCCTTCTCAAACACCAGCCGCGAAAGATGCTCCGTAATGACGTAAGGGATCTGATACTTCCGGCTGATCTGCATAGCCGCATAGCCAGCCCACTTGGAACAATGCGCATGAAGTATGTCCGGACGACCATAACGGGAGATGTAGTCATCGAACATTTCGCCGACGATTCTCACCCATCGACGTACATTCCACCTGACCATCAGAGGCACGCCCCGCTGGAACGACTGACAGACGATGATGCCGTCACGTTGATGTTCATACCGGCCGAAAGGCAGTGACAGATATCCCTTCGCCCCGATGGTAACACCCAACTGCACGTTACTCAGGATACGCACCTCATGGCCCTGCGCTTTCAGGGCCTTCGCCTGATCGAGGCAGAACTCACCGCCGTAGGGCGTGAAGAATGACGGAATCTCGAGGATGTGCATATTTTAGAGGTGAGAGGTGAGAGGTAAGAGGGAGAGGTAAGGGTAAGAGAAAGCGCGATGTCTCCTTCATGGGAAACACCGCACTTGTCCGGTAATCATAATTATTAATTACTAATTACAAATTACTCATTGCTTAAGCCTCAGCAGGAGCCTCTGTGGCGGGAGCAGCCTCCTCTGCGGGAGCCTCGGCAGCAGCGGCCTCAGCAGCCTTTGCAGCCTCTTCCTCAGCCTTAGCGGCAGCCTCAGCAGCCTTCTTGTCGGCTACCTTCTTGGCGATGGCCTCATTCACGGCCTTCTCTGCCTTCAGGGCGTTGGCAGCAGCATCCTTCTTGGCCTTAGCCTCTGCCTCTGCGATCTTTGTCAGACCGCTCTGCTTGTCAGCCTTCCAGGCGTCAAACTTCTTCTGGGCAGCAGCCTCATCGAAAGCGCCCTTCTTCACACCACCCTTCAGGTGCTTCATCAGGTACACGCCCTCACGGCTCAGGATGTTACGTACGGTGTCTGTGGGCTGGGCACCAACCTCAACCCAATACAGTGCACGCTCGAAATTCAAGTCTACTGTGGCAGGATTGGTGTTGGGATTGTAAGTACCAATCTTCTCAGTAAAACGACCATCACGTGGTGCACGAGCGTCGGCGATAACGATGCTGTAGAAGGCGTAGCCCTTACGGCCGCCGCGCTGCAATCTGATTTTTGTTGCCATAATTAATGCTTAATCTTTAATTTTTTGATGTTATAAATTTGAATTTCATGCTCTTAACTCGTAAAAGCGGGTGCAAAGGTACAATATTTTCTGCGTACAAGCGCATATAAGACGGTACTATTTATCATTTTTTAACCATCTCTACGAGAACAGCGTCGTTTTACGGACGAATCTTCGTGACGGTACCGTCGGCCTGACGGCTGATGTAGATCCTGCCGGGCTTGAGGGTCTTGGCCTGACGGCCGTCGAGCGTGAAGTAGGTGGCGGGCTGGTTTGCGGCAGGCTTCAGGCCGCGGATGGCGGTAGCACTACTTTTCACATTGACGGTGTAACTGGTCATGGTCGACATGTCGCCGCCGATGGCCTTGATAGCACACACATAGTGGTCGTCGACCACCTCCACACTCTTCATCACATGGGTAGCCCGGCCGTCGACGGTCACCTCGATGTCATCTTCCGTGATGGCCTCGTTGAACTCATAGGAATACTCGGTCTCGTCTGAACCGAAGACGGGCAGTTCCAAACCTTTGATCTTCAGGCTGGTCAACTTGGCATTGTAGACAAACGCTATGTCGTCGACCAGCACCTCGTCGTTGTCGCTGCCCTCACCGGGATCGGCATTGGTAGAGACGGTTATCAGCACAGCCTTCGGATCGACGGCATTCTCGGTGTAGACAAAGGGAACTGAGATGCGTACCCACTCGCCGTTGGTAGTGGCGATTTCACGGTTCTGAGCCTTCGCCACGACGTTGGGGTATGCTTTATCCTCAGGGTCCTGATAGTAGGTGCCGTCGGTGATCACGGCACTGAAAGAGGCATATGGATGCTCGCTGCTGGGCGTGCCCTGCTTGAACTTCACCCATGCCACGACAGAGTCGGGGCGTGAATACAGGCTCGTGTAGAATGGCTCACCGTTGCCGTCGACATCCGTCAGGCTCGTGTCTAGATAGGCATTGTTCACTGGGTCGGTGGCGATTGCCGAGCCGGCATTCATGCGGCCGGTGGTCATCGTACCGTTGGCCACGATGCCGAAGATGGATGTGGCAAAGATGCGTGCACTGGCCGCACCCGAGTGGGCGTCGGTTGACATTGCGATATGGTTTCCGGCCAATAGTGCCATGCCACCCGAAGCACTCTCGAACGAATGCCAGAAGTTGGGCTCTACGAAATCGCCAGTCGACGTATGCCAGGTCTCGAAACTGGGGTTGGGCATCTGATAGCCGTCACCGATGCCCACCTTGATCAGTTGTCCCATCTCCTCCAGCAGGTCGATGTCGAGATAGCAGCGCAGAAGACCGCCTTCGATCTTGCCACGCAGTTGCACATTGACGGGAGGCAGTATGCTGGCCATCCAGACGGGCACGTTGGGATCGTCGCCGTCGGTGATCTGCACCTGGTCATTGGCGAAGAACAGGGTGACATCACCGTCCTGATAAGGCTTGATGCCCTTCAGTTCCACGTTACCCACACCCATCGGGCCGTTTTCGCTCTGCAGCATGAAATTCTTCAGATTGATGTCGTACAGGCCGTCGTTTTCAGTGATAATGAAGAGACCCGTCTGCTCTGTCGTCACATCGTTGACAGTAACAGTGACAACCGTTTCGTAATCCGTTGCATGGACAGCGATGGCTGTCATGGCAACAAACAATAGAGTAAACAATTTTTTCATACGTTGTTGTTTTAAATATTGTGTTGATAATTTGAATATGTTCATTTGATTCTGTAGAACAGGCCTATCGTTCCGTAGATGGGATAGAGTGTCTGTTCCACCGTCTTGAAGTCGCCGTGATGGATACCTGTGAGGCCCCATGAGAGGTCGGCCGACAAGCCCCACTGGCGGCAGAAAGCCCAGTCGATGCCTACCGACACACCCACCTGACAGGTTCGCATGTCGTCGCCGAAGTCGTAGGTGGCCCATTCGCCTTCCTGACTGCCCATCACCACCTTGACGCCCGTCGGATCGTCCTTGCGCAGGTAACCGTCTGAGGCTATGCCGTAGAAGTCCTTGCAGAGCAGCAGCGACAGGTAGGGACCGGCCTTCAGTTGCACTTTCTGACTGATTTCATAGGTCATCTGCAGGGGGATGGTGAGCATGCGCTGGCGGACCTTTTGCCACACACGGCCGGTGTAGAGTCCTTCCAGTTCGTCCTCGTCCATCTTCACTTTCATGTGGTAGCCTTTGGTGGTCACCTCGCTGTCCATGTCTTTGATCTCATAGTGCAGGGCTGTCTGCAAGCCGAACTTCTCCGACAACGGAAACATGACGTCGGCGCCCGCCATAAAGTTTGGCGTCAGTCTGAATGACTCAATTCTGCGGATGGTGGCGGGCATGCCGATGGGAGCCGTCCCGCCGATGCTGTAGCCAACGCGTGCTTTCACCTGCAGTTTCTCTAAGCCCGTCTGCGCCTGGGCGTTCCGTGCTGCAAGCAGTGCTAGCCCGAACAGCGCCAGTAATACGTATTTCAGTTTCCTCATTCCCCGATAAAAGTAATCTCCACCTTATCTATATATAGTGTGCTGCCTACGGCACCCTCGAAGGTGTCGCCCGTCTTGCTCGACGAGAAGACCAGTGCCAGATTGTAGCCGCGCTTGGCCAGCAGGTCGGCATCGATGGGGGTGGTGCCCTCGAAGGTCATCTCAAACGGTGTCCACTCGCTGGCGGGAGGCACTGAGGCCACCTGGGCCTTGCTCACGATATAGGGACTCGAGAGCACATCGTCGCCATGGAGCATGATCTCATTGCCCTGTGCGTCGTGGTTCACGTAGAGCACGGAGTAGATGCTGGGCTCGTCGGTGCGGTCTTTCACCTCATTGAAATCCTTGTCGGTGAACGTTTCACCTGGACTGTACTTGTAGTAGCCCGTCACCTTCACCGGCTGCTTGGTGTAGGCGATGCCCATCTGGGTGGTCTTGAGCGTATTCGTCAGCGCATACTGGGTGTCGAAGGCGCCTAAGAAGAAGTTGCCGGCAGCGATGGGCTTCTTGAACATCCTGCCCCACGAGCCTGTCGAGCGGGTTGTCAGTTTGATGCAATAGCCGTCAACGCCATCCGCATCCGGCACGGTGGGATAGTCTACGGCAGCCGCATTCGGACTGGCTATCATAAAACCGTCATTGCCCGATGCCCAGATGTACTCTTTCCCTCCGCCGTCGGGCTGATAATACCATACATAATATTTACCGTTGGCACTCAGTTCGAACTGCTCGAAGTCGTATCTGTTGGTTGGCAGCATGGTCTCGCGGAACTCCACGGTGTAGGTGCGGTGCCACTGGCCGTCCTCCGATGTCACGGTATATTCTACGGGACCCTTGCTGAAGTCCTGTACACTGCCGTTGGCAGGCGTGATGGTGGCACCGGGCGTGAGTGCAAATTTCACGGGCATAGCGGGCAGACCGGCTCGCTGCCACACGGTGAACGTCAGCCGTTGTGTGCTCGACGACACATCGCTGATGCGCATATCCGTCTTCTGGCTGAAATACGGGGCGAGGTCATCACCCTCGACCCAGGCTTCGAGAACGTCGCATTCCATGTTCTTCGGCTCATCCTTGATGCACGCCGTGAGGAGCATCGCCGATAAGAGCATGGTCAAATGGTATAAATATTTCATATGGTGCAAAGGTACGATTTTTTTCCCAAACCGCCAAACATTTGCGCTATTTTCTTTTTATAGGACCCACTCATTTTGTCAGTCATTAAAGTCATTAGTCATTAGTCATTAAGGGGTAAGAGAAAAGAGGACTTTAGATTATATTATTATATATATTATAATATATATAATAATATAAAAAATAAGAAGAATCTAAGAAGAGATTTAGAAGAGTATCAGTAGAGATATGCAAAGTGCTTAATGACTAATGACTATCATGACTGCCAGATTGCCAAGACAATGATGAGCAAGGCTGGAGGAAATGCCTTCCATGCCTCATGCAGATGCTTCCCTCTTCATAGCGGAAGGCATTAGCACAAGGCATTCAAGGCATTGCTTCGGGGCATGGAAGGCATCGGAACGAGTTTGTCTGATTGAAAAATGAAAGCAGAGCCAAATTATCAAATAAATATTTGGTGATTTCGTTTTTTTGTCGTATCTTTGCAGTCTAAAAAAGAGACACAAGACAAACAAATAATGAACGCAATGGAAAAGAAACTATTTGTAATGATTGCAGCCATCATGATGGCAGCAGCGAGCGTGAACGCACAGGAAGAAAGGACCGTCGACGCCTATTTCACCGCCGACGAGATGCCCGACATGAGACTCTTCATGCCCGGTCCGCCAGACAGTACTTCGGTGGCCTTTGCCAACGACGTGAGCCGCTATTTCTGGGGCAAGGAGATGCGCATGGACCCCGAGCGTGCCGAGCAGGCCAAGCGCGACGCCGTCTATGGCCTGGCAACGATCATCGAGGAGTTTGAAGAGGCCTTCGGCATGAAGATCAGTCAGGAGCAGACACCCGAGATCTACAAGGTGCTGCTCGAAGGCACCGCCACCTGCGACAGCATCTGCAAGAATCCCAAGACCACCTACGGTCGCACGCGGCCGTTCGTCCGTTTCAACGAGCACACGCTGGCACCCGAACTCGAACCAGAACTCAACCCGCACAAGTCATTCCCCTCGGGCCACACGCTCCTGGGCTGGAGTTCGGCACTGCTGATGATGGAGATCAACCCCGACCGTGCCAACGAGATACTGGCCCGCGGCTACCGCTACGGCGAGAACCGCGTGGTGATGGGCGCCCACTGGCAGAGCGACACCGACGCCGCCCGGATGGCAGCGGGAGTGGCTTATGCCAAACTGCACACCAGCGAGCGCTTCCTGGAGCAGATGAAGAAGGCGCGCGAGGAGTACAAGCGGCTCGCACCAGAACCCGCTACGGTGAGAGGAATCAAGGCTGAGCGCCAGGCCACAGACGCCGACATCTACGACCTCTCCGGGCGCAAGGTCAGTTCGCCCCGTCAGGGCGTCTACATCCAGAGCGGCCAGAAACTGGTGGTCAGATGATGAGACATGCATGAAGACGAAGAGAGAACTGTCTATACTGCTACCCAATTATAATAATGTATGCGTGGGACTGGTGTCGGTGCTGCAGCAGCAGGCTGCGGCGCTCGACATCACGTACGAGATCCTTGTGGCCGACGATGCCTCGCCCGACCATGACGCCATCCAGATAAACCGTGCCATCAACGATCTGCCCCACTGCCGCTATATCGTGAAAGAGCAGAACTCGGGCAGCGCCGCCACCCGCAACTACCTCGGCGCCCGCAGCCGCTACCACTGGCTGCTGTTCATGGACTGCGACATCGACATCCCCGACGACCGCTTCCTCGAGCGGTATGTGAAGGACGAGCACGAGGGAGTGGTCAACGGCGGCATCTGCATCGCCGATGACGACCGTCTGCGCCACAACCTGCGCTACCTGTACGAGAAGGACGCCGAGCCGGAACACAGCGCGGAGAAGCGGCAGGCAGACAGGTATCACGAGTTCCGATCGACCAACTTCATGATCGAGCGCGAGGTGTTCGAGGCCTGTCCCTTCGACGAGCGGTTCAAACGGAGCGGCTATGAGGACGTGCTCTTCGGGAAGACGCTGAAGCAGCAGGGTGTCAGCATTACCCACATTGACAACCCCGTGATGATGACCGAATTCGAGTCGAACCCCGACTACGTGAAGAAAATCGAGCGAAGCCTGCAGACGCTCTACACGTTCAGGAACGAACTGCGCGGCTACTCCCGCATACTGACCTTCGACACAGGCATCCACATCGGGGTGGTCAGAGGGATGATCAGGCTGTGGCACCGCCTGTTCGGAGCACTCGAGCGGCGGAACCTGTGCAGCGAGCGACCCTGTCTGAAGGTGTTCAACATCTACCGTATGGGATACTACCTGACGGAAGCCTGCAAACCTTTACGGAAGATTTAACACACTACAACACTCCTTTTTTGGTGGTTTCAGAAAAAATCACTATCTTTGCACTCACATTCGAATAAAGGACTAACAAATAAACAAAGGAATTAAAAATGAAACCACTAAACAAACAATTCGCTCCCAAGAGCGTCATGCCTGAAAAGGTGATTCAGTTCGGTGAGGGTAACTTCCTCCGTGCATTCGTAGATTGGATTATCTGGAACATGGACCAGAAGACCGACTTCAACGGCTCGGTCGTCGTCGTCCAGCCTATCGAGAAAGGTATGGTAGACTGGCTCAACGCCCAGGACTGCCTGTACCACGTGAACCTGCAGGGCCGCGAGAACGGCAAGCCCGTGAACACGCTGGAGCGCATCGACGTGATCAGCCGCGCCCTGAACCCCTACACGCAGAACGCCGCCTTCATGGCGCTGGCCGACCAGCCCGAGATCCGCTTCGTCATCTCGAACACCACCGAGGCCGGCATCGCCTTCGACCCCACCTGCAAACTCGAGGACGCACCCGCAAGCAGTTATCCCGGCAAACTCGTGCAACTGCTTTATCGTCGTTATCAGACCTTCAACGGCGACAAGACGAAGGGCCTCATCATCTTCCCCTGCGAACTGATCTTCCTCAACGGCCACGTGCTGAAGGATTGCATCTATAAGTATATTGATTTGTGGAACCTCGGCGCCGACTTCAAGAAGTGGTTCGAAGAGGCCTGCGGCGTGTATGCCACCCTCGTGGACCGCATCGTACCGGGCTTCCCCCGCAAAGAGATTGCCGAAATCCAGGAGAAAATCTCGTATCGCGACAACCTCGTCGTACAGGCCGAGACATTCCACCTCTGGGTGATCGAGGCCCCGAAGGAAGTGGCTAAGGAGTTCCCCGCCGACAAGGCCGGTCTGCACGTGCTGTTCGTACCCTCAGAGGAACCCTACCACAAGCGTAAGGTGACACTGCTCAACGGCCCGCACACCGTACTCTCGCCCGTGGCCTTCCTCAGTGGTGTGAACATCGTGCGCGACGCCTGCAACCACGAGATCATCTCGAAGTACATCCACAAGGTACAGTTCGACGAACTTATGCAGACCCTCGACCTGCCGATGGACGAACTGGAGAAGTTTGCCGGCGACGTGCTCGAGCGCTTTGACAACCCCTACGTAGACCATCAGGTGACGAGCATCATGCTCAACTCGTTCCCGAAGTTCCAGGCACGCGACCTGCCCGGCGTGAAGACCTATCTCGAGCGCAAAGGCGAACTGCCTAAGGGACTGGTATTCGGACTGGCAGCCATCATCACCTACTACAAGGGCGGCAAGCGCGAAGACGGTACGGAGATCGTGCCCAACGACGACCAGAAAATCATGGACCTGCTGAAGCAGTTGTGGGCTACCGGCGACACCCAGAAGGTGACCGACGGCGTGCTCGGTGCCGAGTTCATCTGGCAGGAGAACCTGAACAAGATCCCCGGTCTGAACGCCATGCTGAAGCAGTTCCTCGACCTCATCCAGAGCGTCGGCATGCTCGAGGCCGTGAAGAGTATTATTTAGTTTATGGTTTATAGTTGACAGTTGACAGAGTACAGATGATTACTACTAAGGGCTGTTTCTTCCGACAGGCAGAATGGCTTGCAGGGTATTCAACTGTAGACTGTAAACTGCAAACTGTAAACAAAATGAAATGAGCGATTGCATTGAAATCAAAGGGGCGAGGGTCAACAATCTGAAGAGCGTTGACGTGAAGATTCCCCGAAACCAGTTTATCGTGATTGCCGGAGTCAGTGGCTCCGGCAAATCATCGTTGGCCTTCGACACCCTCTACGCCGAAGGCCAACGGCGTTATGTAGAGAGCCTGTCAAGTTATGCCCGTCAGTTCCTCGGGCGCATGAATAAGCCCGAGTGCGACTTCATCAAAGGCATACCGCCCGCCATCGCCATCGAGCAGAAGGTGATCTCCCGCAACCCACGCAGTACGGTAGGCACCTCGACGGAGATATATGAATATCTCCGATTGCTTTACGCGCGCATAGGGCGCACGTACAGTCCCGTCAGCGGCGAAGAGGTAAAGAAACATACCACAGAAGACATCGTGCAGAAGGTATTGGAATACTCGCCCGGGACACGCTTCGTGGTGATGGCGCCCATACATCTGCCCGAGGGCAGGACGATGGAGCAGCAACTGAAGGCGTATATCCTGCAGGGCTATGCGAGAATCTACGTGAAGGGCGATTTCGCAAGAATCGATGATTATTTATCAGAGTACCCCGGGCATTCTGAAAAATCAGAGTATTCGGAAGATGCCACCTACCTGGTAATCGACCGTCTGTCGGTGGACACCTCAAAAGACGCCATCGCCCGACTGGTGGACTCCGCCGAGACCGCCTTCTATGAGGGCAACGGCACCTGCCGGCTACTCTTTCCGCCGTCGAACATCTGCTACGACTTCTCGATGAAGTACGAGGCCGACGGTATGACCTTCGAAGAGCCCAACGACAACATGTTCTCCTTCAACTCGCCCGTAGGCGCCTGTCCCGAATGCCAAGGCTTCGGACGCATCATCGGCATCGACGAAAAACTGGTCATCCCCAACACGACACTGTCGGTCTACGACGGTTGCGTCATCTGCTGGCACGGCGAGAAGATGAAGGAGTGGAAGGAATGGTTCTGCCGCCATGCCGTGAAAGACGATTTCCCCATCTTCGAGCCCTATATGAACCTGAGCCAGCAGCAGAAAGACTGGCTGTGGCACGGACTCCCCTCAGACGGCAAGAAAAAGGAGCGCCCCTGCATCGACACCTTCTTCGAAATGGTCAAGGAGAACCAATACAAGATACAATACCGCGTGATGCTGAGCCGCTACAGGGGTAAGACCAACTGTCCCGTCTGTCACGGAACCCGCCTCAAGCCCGAGGCCGAATACGTGAAGATCGGCGGGCGAAGCATTACAGACCTTGTGCAGATGCCCGTGGTGAGGCTGAAAGAATGGTTCGACCTGTTGACGCTCGACCCACACGACCAGGAGGTCGGTAAGCGCCTGCTGGTGGAGATTACCAGCCGACTGCAGTTCCTTTTGGATGTCGGACTGGGCTATCTGACCCTCAACCGACTCTCCAACTCCCTGTCGGGTGGCGAGAGCCAGCGCATCAACCTCTGTACGTCGTTGGGCAGTTCGCTGGTCGGTTCGCTCTATATCCTCGACGAGCCGAGCATCGGACTCCACAGCCGCGACACAGAACGACTGATCCATGTGCTGAAAGAACTCCAGTCGCTGGGCAACACGGTGGTCGTGGTCGAGCATGATGAAGAGATCATGCGTGCTGCCGACTACCTGATCGATGTCGGTCCCGATGCAGGTCGTCTGGGTGGTGAAATCGTCTTCGAGGGACAGGCAAGTGATATTTTAGGCGGGCATGGGAAGGACGTTCCCAAAGCAGCGGCGCAGCAGTGGCCAAGAAGTCATACGGTGAAGTATCTGCTGCACGAGGAGGAGATTCCCGTGCCCCGGAGCCGCCGCCCCTGGAACCGTCATATCGACATCAAGGGCGCCCGCATGAACAACCTGCGCGGCATCGACGTGCAGATTCCGCTGAACGTGATGACCGTCGTCACAGGTGTGTCGGGTTCCGGGAAATCCAGTCTCATCAAGGGCATCCTCTACCCTGCCCTGAAGCGTCATCTCGGCGAAGTGTACGACCTGCCCGGCGAATACCTCGGCCTCGGCGGCGACATAGACGCCATCAAGCATGTAGAATTCGTAGACCAGAACCCCATCGGGAAGTCTACCCGTTCTAATCCAGCCACCTATGTCAAGGCCTACGACGCCATCCGAGACCTCTACGCCGACCAGCCTCTCTCGCAACAGATGGGCTTCACACCCCCGTACTTCTCCTTCAACACCGAAGGCGGTCGCTGCGAAGAGTGTAAGGGTGCCGGCGTGATCACGGTGGAGATGCAATTCATGGCCGACCTCGTGCTGGAGTGTGAGGCCTGTCACGGCCAACGTTTCAAGAAGGACATCCTCGACGTAACCTACCACGGGAAGAACATCGACGACATCCTCAACATGACGATCACCGAAGCCGTCGCCTTCTTTACCGAACACGGCGACAAGACCATCGTCAACCGTCTGAAGACCCTTGAGAACGTCGGACTCGGCTATATCAAACTGGGACAGAATTCCTCCACCCTCTCCGGCGGTGAGAACCAACGCGTGAAACTCGCCTACTTCATCGGACAGGAGAAGCAGGAACCCACCCTGTTCATCTTCGACGAGCCTACCACCGGTCTTCACTTCCACGATATCCAACGGCTGCTACAGGCCTTTAATGCGCTCATCGAACGAGGACACAGCATCCTGATCATCGAGCACAATATGGAGATTATCAAATGTGCAGACCACGTCATCGACCTCGGTCCTGATGGCGGCGACCGCGGAGGCGGTCTCATGGTGGCCGGCACACCCGAGGTGGTGGCGCAATGCAAGGACAGTCTGACGGGAAGATTTCTTAAGGAGAAGTTAGAGGAAATTTGAAGATAGAGATAGTTAGAGGAAGTTATGAGGAAGTCGTTTCTATCCGCGGTCTGGATGATTCTGGCGGGCATGCTATTCTGTATGCCTGTCAGCGTCGTAGGCAAGGAGAAGAATGACACCCTCATCCTCAATCGTATCTACGAATACCTGAAGGCCAACCGGTCGGAGTTCAAGCCTTTGGTAGACAATGTGTACATGAAGTTCCGCTATAACGTGGAGAAACGTAACTTCGGTCTCTGGCTGATTCCCAACACCTACGTCCTGGCCAAGGATCCCCGCGAATACATACGCGAGACCTACACCAAGGCTACGTTCACCGACACCCACCACTTCGATGTGAACGCCGAGGTCGTGACGGGTACGATGCGCGGAGACCGTATCGGCATGAAAACACTGTTAGACTTCATGACACCAAACATCTACAACATGGCCTTCTACGACGGTCACGTGCTCTCACCCTTCAACAAGTGGAACCACCACTACTACCATTTCACCCAGATACGGCTGATGAACGGCGCCACGCGGCTTGACTTCCGTCCGAAACTCTACAACACCCAACTGCTGAACGGTTACGCCGTCGTAGAGACCGAAACGGGACGCATCTTGAGGACGGTGCTCAACGGTGAGTTCGACATGATCACCTTCCGTACGGAGATCACCCAGAGTGAAGATGAGGGGCGTGAGTTGATGCCGGCGAAGTGTAACACCGCCGCCACCTTCCGCTTCATGGGCAACAGGGTGAGTGTGCTGTTCAATGCCTTCTACAACTGTCCGACCAACCTGTCCGACAGCATCAACTCCATCTCCAGCCGAGAGATGATGGACTCCATCCGCCCCGTGCCGCTGAACCGACTGGACAAGCAGATCTACGAAACCTACGACCGGGAGCATGCCGCAGCCGACTCTATCGCAGCCCTCGATACCATCCCCCACAAAACTAACTTCTGGAAAAAAATCTTCTGGGACACCATCGGCGAGACCCTCGTCACACCCATCGATGCCGAAGCACGTAACGCCTCCTTCCGCATCTACCCCATCATCAATCCCCTCTACGCTGACTACAGCCCCACCAAAGGATTCCGATACAAGATGAAACTGCGTACGACGTTCCGATTCTCCGATCACCGATATCTGAACATCGAACCTACCATCGGCTACAACTTCAAACAGAGTCAACTCTACTTCAACATCCCGATCCGCATGGTGTACAACCCGAAGCGAAACGGTTATGCAGAGATCATCTACGGCAACGGCAACCGTATCTACAACAGCACCGTCATTGAGGAGATCAACGAAGCCCATCTGGACACCATTGACTTCAGTAATACCCACATGGACGAGTTCAGGGACAACTACCTCCGTCTGTTCAACAATATCATGATCTTCGACTGGCTGGACATCGAGACCGGTATCTTCGTGCACCAGCGTAAGTCAGTCGTTCCTGAGATGATGCGCCAGTACGGCGTGCCCGAAGAATATCGCAGTTTCGCTCCCACCATAGGCATCAAACTGCAACCGTGGCTCAACAAGGGTCCGCTCTTCTCCTTCGACTGGGAGGAGAGTATCAAAGGCGTGAACCAATCGAACCTGGAATACACCCGCTGGGAGTTCGATGCCCAATGGAAATACAAGATCCCTGGACTGAGAGTGCTCAACATGCGCCTCGGCACAGGTCTGTACACCTCAAAGAGCACCGAATACTTCCTCGACTTCTCCAACTTCCACGACGAGAACCTGCCTGAAGGGTGGAATGACGACTGGAGCGGCAACTTCCAACTACTTGGCGGTCGCGAGTACAACGAGTCGAAATACTACATCCGCACCAACGTGTCCTACGAGTCACCCCTCCTGCTGGCCACGTGGATACCTTACCTGGGCAAGTATATCGAGAAGGAGCGCTTCTACATCAGCGGCGTACTGCTCGAACGGTCCAGACCCTATTATGAGATAGGCTACGGCTTCACCAACCGTTACATCTCCGCCGGCGCCTTCGCCAGTTTCCGTAATACCAAATTCGAGGAATTTGGCGTGAAATTCGACTTTGAACTATTCAAACGATGGTAGCACCACTCAACGTATATAAAGCAAGTGCCGGCAGCGGAAAGACCTTCACGCTCGCCACCGAATACATCTCGCTGCTGGTAGAGAACCCGATGAGTTACCGCAGCATCCTCGCCGTTACCTTCACCAACAAGGCCACCGAGGAGATGAAGATGCGCATTCTCAGCCAACTCTACGGCATCTGGAAACAGTTGCCCGACTCTGACGACTACCTGAAGAAAGTGCAGGAGAATACCGGCCTCGACACCTGTGTCATCAGCGAACGGGCAGGCATCAGCCTCTCCTACCTGCTGAACAACTACAACAACTTCCGCGTGGAAACCATCGACACATTCTTCCAGAGTGTCATGCGGAACATGGCGCGCGAACTCGACCTCACCACCAACCTGCGCATCGGACTCAACGACTATCAGGTGGAGGAACTGGCCGTCGACCAACTCATCGCCGACCTCAGCACCACCGACGCCATGCTCCAGTGGATACTGAGATACATTATGGAGAACATCTCAGACGATAAGTCGTGGAACGTCATCGGGCAGATCAAGCAGTTCGGCCGCCATATCTTCAGCGACGCATATAAGGACGTCAGCCGGACCCTCGAAGAGAAACTGGCACAGCCAGGATTCTTCGACCAGTACACCACCCGTCTGCGCGAACTGCGCCAGAGCGCAGAGAATCGCATGAAGCAGATGGCCGACACCTTCTTCGACATCCTCGAATCAGAAAGTCTCACCGTCGATGACTTCCTCTATGGTAAGTCAGGGCTCTGCAGTTTCTTCATCAAGTTACGTCAGGGACAGTTCGACGAAGGCATCGTGGGCAAGCGTGTCACCGACAGTGTGGGCGATCCTCCAAAATGGTACAAGAAGACTCATCCTCGTCGCGAACTCATACATGCTTTGGCAGACAGTACTCTCGGCGACCTGCTGCGGCAAGCCCTCGAAGAACGGCCCCAACAGTGGCGACTCTACAAGAGTGCCGACCTCACCCTGCGCCACCTCAGTCAGTTACGTCTGCTGAGCGGCATCGAACAGAAGGTGCACGAACTGAACCAGGATGCCAACCGCTTCCTCCTCAGCGACACCCAGCAGTTGCTTCACGCCCTCATCGGCGACAGCGACTCACCGTTCATCTTCGAGAAGATCGGCACCCAGTTGGAACATGTGATGATCGACGAGTTTCAGGACACCTCCACCGTACAGTGGCAGAACTTCCGTGTGCTGCTAGACGAGGCGATGAGTCACGAAGGCAGCAGCAGCCTGATCGTAGGCGACGTGAAACAGAGCATCTACCGCTGGCGTTCCGGTGACTGGCGATTGCTAAACGATATCGAGAGCCAGTTCGATGCCACACAGATAAAGACCCATCCGCTCGACACGAACTACCGCTCCAGCCGCCGCATCATCACCTTCAACAACACCTTTTTCCAGGAGGCGGCCGAACTCGAATACCTGTCGCTCAAGGAAATCAACGATGCCGAGGCCAGTCAGTTGAAGCGAGCCTATGCCGACGTGAAGCAGAAGATACCCCAAAAACGGGATCACGAAGGGTACGTCAGCATCGAACTCCTGCCAGCCGAAGACTATCAGACCCTAACGTTCCAGCGCCTTGCCGAGATCGTCAGCAAACTGTTGGAATCAGGAGCGACACAAGAGCAAATAGCGATCCTCGTGCGCATGAATTCCGTCATACCACAGATTGCACAGTACTTCATGGAACAGATGCCCGAAGTGACCATCGTTTCAGACGAGGCTTTCCGACTCGACGCCTCCAACGCCGTCAACCTGATGGTCAGAGCCATGCGGCTACTCGTCTGTCCCAACGACCAACTGACCAAGGCCGCCATCGCCAAGAGTTACCACACTGATGTGCTACACGACTACGAAGGCGATGGCATCCGGCTGCTGAACGTGACGCCCCTGAATGACGATACCACCACTTCAACCCTCGACGTCATGCTGCCCGAGGATTACATCGCCCACTTCGATGAACTCCGTGCGATGCCGCTCTACAATCTGGCCGAGCGCCTCTACACCATCTTCGGACTCGAACGGCTCACGGGACAGAGTGCCTACGTCTGTGCCTTCTACGACCACCTGGTGAACTTCGTCAATGAGAATGCCGCCGATATTACCTCATTCCTAACAGAATGGGACGAGAACCTTTGCTCGAAGACCATTCAAAGCGACGAGACCAGCGGCGTGCGCATCTTCTCCATCCACAAGTCGAAAGGACTGGAGTACGAGCATGTCATTGTGCCCTTCTGCGACTGGCAATTGGAGAAGCAGAGCGGTAACATCCTCTGGTGCCAGCCTTCGGAAGCGCCCTTCAACGACCTGCCTATCGTACCCATCGACTACAGTCAGAAGCAGATGAAGGGTACCATTTTCGAGGCCGACTACCGACATGAACATCTGCAGAACACTGTAGACAACCTCAATCTGCTCTATGTTGCTTTCACCCGTGCCCGAAACAGTCTGTTCGTCATTGGCCGTCGTAAGGCGCCCAATACCCGTTCAATGCTCATCGAACAGACCCTGTCTGCAGTGGCCGACACCCTGCGTAAGGCCGACACCACATATACCGACATCCTGCTCGAAGGCCTTGACGACGAGCAGCAATCCCTCCGTTTCATTTACGGCACTCTGCCGTCTCCCAACCAATCTCTCACCTCTCACCATTCACCCCTTACCTCAAAAATAACATCCAACCCTTTCCTGCAGAACTACGAGCCCCTGCCCGTAGCCATCCGTACCTTCGAAAGTAAGGTCAGTTTCCGACAGAGCAACCGCAGCAAGGCCTTCGTCGAGGCTAATGACGAAGAGGCTGTACGACAGCAGAACTACATCCAGACAGGCAGCATCCTTCATGAGGTCTTCTCTACCATACGCACCTCTGCCGACATTCCCAATGCCTTACAGCACCTTCAGTCGGAAGGTGTCATCTACGATGGCACCCTCACCCCAGACCGCATCGCCCAGATGCTGCAGGAACGACTAAAGAACAAGCGTGTAGCAGACTGGTTTTCAGACCATTGGACACTCTTCAATGAGTGTTCCATCCTTTCTGTCGAAGACGGTCAAGTGTGCCAGCATCGTCCCGACCGAGTGATGACCGACGGCCACGAATGGATTGTCGTCGACTTCAAGTTTGGTTCCCCGAAACCTGAATACCAAGACCAGGTACGCCAGTACATGAACCTCATCCAGAAAATGTCTCTCACCTCCTCCACTTCACCCCTCATCTCTATCAGGGGCTACCTTTGGTACGTCTACTCCAATCAGATTGAGGAAGTCACCCTCAGTAGTAATCATCTATAAACAATATAATAATGACTTTCCTCTCCTCCGTCGCCTCCGACCTGCTCTCCAAATTCGGCACCGACCTCAGCCGCATCGCCGTCGTCTTCCCGAACAAACGTGCTTCGCTATTTCTCAACGATCACCTTGCCCGTCAGGCTGGCCAGCCCTTATGGAGCCCCACCTACATCACCATCAGCGACCTCTTCCGCAGCCACTCTCCACTGAAAGTCGCCGACCCCATCTTGCTCGTATGCAAACTCCATCAGTGCTTCATCCAATGCACAGGCATCGACGAGACACTCGACCACTTCTACGGCTGGGGACAATTGCTGCTCTCCGACTTTGACGACCTCGACAAGAACATGGGGCCTGCCGACCAGATATTCACCAACTTGCGCGACATTCACGAACTCGACGACGTGTCGTATCTCACCCCCGAGCAGCGACAATTGCTGCAACGCTTCTTCAGCAACTTCTCTGACGAGCACAACAGTGAACTCAAGCAGCGATTCCTCCGTCTGTGGAGTCGCATGGGTGACATCTACCACACCTTCAACCGCCAACTAGCCGACGAGGGACTGGCCTATGAGGGTGCCCTCTACCGACAAGTGGCCGAGGACGAGAGCATCACCTTCGACTACGACACCTACGTCTTCGTAGGCTTCAACCTGCTACAACAGGTGGAGCAGACTCTTTTCCGCCGGCTGGAGCGTGAGGGGAAAGCCCTGTTCTATCAGGACACTGTCGAACAGCCACCACAGCAAATCACCTACATTTCTGCCCCGACAGAGAATATACAGGCCAGATACGCCAGCCTGTGGCTTAACGCAGAGCGCATCGCCGACGGACAACGCACAGCGGTCGTACTCTGTAACGAAGGACTCCTACAGGCTGTTATCCACTGTCTGCCCGATGCCGTCGAGAAGGTGAACGTCACCACCGGCTATCCCCTGCTGCAGACACCCATTGCCTCGCTCGTGGCCCAGTTGCTGAACCTACAGATCAACGGCTTTTCCGCCCGCAGCCAGTCCTTCCGTAGACGCTGGCTCGACATGGTGGCCCGTCATCCCTACGCCAGCCTGCTACCAAAAGGCTATGCCGACACCCACCTGACCGATGGACCGTCACTCCTGCACTGGCTCCTCGACATTATCCGCCATATCGCCACTTCACCCAATTCCGCCTCTGACATATCTCTCACCTCTAATAACTCGCCTCTAACCTCTGAAAGCCTCTTCCGCATGTACACGCTGCTAAACCGTATGAGTGACCTCACTGACTGCGGCGTACTCACCGTCGACGTGCCCACCCTCCAACGCCTAGTCGCACAGGTTGTACAGTCCACCTCAATTCCCTTCCACGGAGAACCCGCCGAAGGTATCCAGATCATGGGTGTACTCGAAACGCGTAACCTCGACTTCGACCACGTACTGTTGCTCTCCTGTAATGAAGGATACATGCCCCGTGGCGTCAACGACACCTCGTTCATACCCTATGCCATCCGTAAGGCCTACGGACTGACCACTATCGATCAGAAGGTGGCTATCTATCAGCACTACTTCCATCGACTGCTACAACGCGCACACGACGTGACTATCGTCTACAACAACGCCACGACCGATGGTCATACCGGCGAGATGTCACGTTTCATGCTCCAACTCCTCATCGAAACCCCTCTGACCTCAGACAAATCCCACTCCTCGATACATTTCCGTAGTCTCAAAGCCGGCCAGCAACCCCTACTCCACAAACCAAAGCCTATCGACAAAAGTCCAGCCATCATCGACGTCCTGCGCCAGCGACTCTCCAAAGAGCACGGCGGCATCAGCCCTACGGCTGTTAGCAACTACCTGCGTTGCCAGTTGCGCTTCTTCTACTGTTATGTCAGTAATCTCAAGGAACCTGATGACACCAACGAAGAACTCATTGACAACCGCCTCTTCGGCAACGTCTTCCACAAGGCCGCCCAGACGCTTTACGAGCAGTTTGCCGACGGTCGGGTCACCGTAGGCCTACTCGATGCCCTACTCAACAACCAAAGTACCATCGAGCGTGCCGTCGACAAAGCCCTCCGTAGCGAGGTATTCAAAAACCACACCTCCTTACCCCGACTTGACGGTCTGCAACTCATCAACCGCGAGGTGATCATCAAGTACGTGCGTCTGCTCGTCGAGACCGACCGTCTCCTGGCGCCCTTCACCATCCTCGGCCTTGAGCACCCCGTCTACATGTCCTGGGGTAATACCACCATCGGCGGAATCATTGACCGTCTGGACTGCGTCACCGACGCTGCCAGCGGACAAAAGCGCATACGGGTGATCGACTACAAGACCGGTGCCCGTCGTCTGAAGCCAATGCCAAACGTCGAAGCCATCCTCGACCCCGCTCAGATACCCAACCATAGTGACTACTATCTTCAGGCCTTCCTCTACAGCCACATCGTCAGCCAAAAGTACAAGGAGCCCGTCAGCCCCGCTGTACTCTTTATCCAGCATGCCGCCGCCGAGGGCTACGACCCTACGCTTGTCATCGGTCGTGCCCCCGTCACCAATATCGTCATCCATGCTGACCGTTTTATGACCTTGTTCAAGGAGAAGACCGCCGAGATATTCTCTCCAGAACTTCCATTCACCCCTACCGACGACCGCAACCGCTGCCGTACCTGTCCCTACGCCTCCCTATGTGGTAGATAGATGATAGGTACGCTCCGAAACATAAAAAGCAAGTCCACCCCTTAAAAGGAGCGGACTTATGCGGTGCGTACGAGATTCGAACTCGTGACCTCCTGCGTGACAGGCAGGCATTCTAACCTACTGAACTAACGCACCCAATAACTATGCGTTATGAATGAAAAAGAGCGGTGCGTACGAGATTCGAACTCGTGACCTCCTGCGTGACAGGCAGGCATTCTAACCTACTGAACTAACGCACCAAAGAACTCTGCTTTCTTATAAGCGGGTGCAAAGGTATAAAGAATTTTCGAACTATGCAAACATTTTCGGACTTTTTTTACTTAAAGTTTCGAAAAAGATTCATAATACATATTGGAACAGCAGGGCAGGATGATACTGCTCTCCGTCGAAGAGCCAGTCGGATATACGTCCAGATAAGCAATACCCCATCTTGCGAAAGAGTGCCAGCGAAGCTTCGTTGCGCTCATCGACATAGACATATAGTTGATGAAGATGCAGAATACGAAGGGCATAATCGTGAATCTGCAGAAGGGTGGCAGTGGCATAGCCCCTACGCCGACAGTCGTTCAGAATGACAAGTCCCAGTTCGGCGCGACGGTTAGCAGGATCGAAATTAACCAGGTCGACGATACCGACGGTCTGCCCTTCCGCATTATCAATCATCATACGCACCTGACGGTCTGTATAGATATCATTGGTAACATGGGCCACATAGTCGTGGAGCACATAACGGGAATAGGGCACATTCGAGGTTCCTACATTCCATAGACGGGCATCATTCTCGATGCGGTAAAGCAAATCCAAGTCTTCGGGCTCAATGGCACGTAATGTAGTAAGAGATGTCATAGGTGTAGTTTCTTACGGAGGATATCAACAAGAGCGATGAAAGCACGAAAATAGATGGCCATCTTCACGGGGATGGCATAGAGGAAACTCAGGTGGCTGTAATGCTTACGGAAAAAGATGAGCATGGCCTGATAGAAGATGTGGACATAGCGGAAATCCGTCTTCTGGGTAGACTTGCCCTTAAAATGAGTAATCTCGTAAGGCAGATACCAATTCTGCCATCCACCCTTCAGCAGACGATAGGACAGATCGATATCCTCACCGTACATGAAGAAGTCCTCGTCTAACAGTCCGATCTGATCGATAGCCTTGCGACGCAGCATACAGAAGGCACCACTAATGACATCAATGCGACCAGGCTGATCCCACGGCAGGTGGCTCATATAGTAGCGCTTTGTAAATCCGAGCATCTTCAATCCAGCAACCCAAGGAGTGGGCAGTCCACGTCGCGACTCGGGAGCAAGGCTTCCATCAGCATTGTGCATCATAACCCCTGCCCCACCCGCCTCGGGATGGGCATCCATAAAATCGAGAACGCCACGAAGCGTAGACTCCTCGACCACAGTATCGGGATTAAGCAGCAGCACATAGTCGGACTGCGACTGGCGAATGGCGAGGTTGTTGGCGCGGGCAAAGCCCATGTTTTCCGTATTGACAACGAGCCGTACCCAGGGATAATCGCGATGGAGCACCTCGACACTATCATCCTGCGAGTTATTGTCGACGACCCACACCTCGCCATCGATACTAGCAATAGCCTTTTGTACGCTCTGGAGGCACTTCTCCAGATATTCGCGTACATTGTAATTGACGATGACAATACTCAGTTTCATGTTTCTTCTGAGGTTTCGGCCAGACAGCGCCCAACACTGGGAAAGACGAACGGCAGGCAGAGCAACAACATGATGCCTAGGTAGCCGAACGTGGTGTTCATATAAATATAATATAATAAGGTGTCGATAAGCATCGGCACTTCAAGTATCAGCAGACGGATGATGCCCCACTTCAGCATAGCGGGCTCAGGGTGGGTAACCAGTTCGGCATGCACAAAGGCGAACTTGAACAGACGGAGTCCCAGAAAGGCGGCACCTAACGACAAGAGTTCCATCATGAAGGTGAGGAAGAACTCAGACTGCTTGTCTTCGGCCAGCAGACCCGATTCGAGTGTGTCTGTCTCGTAGAGCAGCACGAAGCCAATGGTCAGTGCCAGCAACAGGAAACAGGCGACGGTCAGTTTTTGGCTAATTAATTTCATATTCTTACGTTATTTTTCTTCAAAGAGTGTACGATTCATAATGGAGCGTCCAAGAGTCACCTCATCGGTATACTCCAACTCATTGCCAACGGCCACACCACGGGCGATGACACTGACTTTCACACCGGTAGGAGCCAGTTTGCGATAGATATAGAAGTTGGTGGTGTCGCCCTCCATCGTCGGACTGAGGGCAAGGATTACTTCACCGACGCCACCTTCGGCCACACGGTTTACCAGCGATTCAACCTCAATGTCAGAAGGTCCGATGCCGTCCATCGGTGAGATGATACCACCAAGCACGTGGTATAGGCCATGATACTGCTGGGTGTTCTCTATCGCCATCACATCCTGGATATTCTCCACCACGCAGACTAACGAAGCGTCTCGGCGGGGATCAGCACAGATCGGGCAAGTATCGCTGTCGCTGATGTTATGACAGACGTGACAGTATTTCACCTCCTGCTTCAAGCGGCTGACAGCATCGGCGAACTGATCCACCTCGCTGTTCTCCTGACGCAAGAGCCATAGCACAAGACGCAAGGCGGTCTTACGGCCGATGCCCGGGAACTTGGCAAACTCGGTAACCGCCCGTTCTAACAATTGTGAGGGATATTGTTGGGTAATCATTATGAGATTTACAATTTTCAATCTTTGGATTATGACTCAATCTCGCTAAGTTCCAGCCAGCGCATGGATTTCTCGTCGAGTTCGTCCTTCAGCAATGGCAGTCGTTTGCTCTTCTCCGTGAGTTCGTCTACAGGGAGGGTACCACTGCAAAGGGCTTCCTCTAATTGTTGCTGTTCGGCCTCAAGAGCGGCAATGTCGTGCTCCAATTGCTCAAACTCGCGTTTCTCCTTGTAGGTCATCTTTCTTTTTGTAGAGGATGGAGTATTCGAGGAGAAAGGAGTGTGGAAGGATGAGTGAGACATGTCTGAGGGTGGTTCCTTCTCCCCCTTGTTTGATTTTGGAGTATTCTCATTTCTTATTCCTCCTTCTTCTTTCCTCGAAAAGTCCTCAACCCTCGAAAACTCCCGGTACTGCGTATAATTACCAGGGAAGTCTTTGATGATACCATCGCCTTTGAACACCAGGAGATGATCGACCACCTTATCCATAAAATAACGGTCGTGGCTGACAACGATTACACAGCCTGGAAAATCCTGCAAGTACTCCTCGAGAATCTGCAACGTGACGATATCGAGGTCGTTTGTCGGCTCGTCGAGCACCAGGAAGTTCGGGTTCTTCATCAGCACCGTGCAGAGGTAGAGTTTCCGCCGTTCGCCACCACTGAGTTTGTAGACATAGTTATGTTGCTGTTCGGGGGTGAAGAGAAAATGCTGCAGGAACTGTGATGCCGTCAGGTGCTTGCCACCACCCATGTCGATGTACTCGGCGATATCCTTCACCACGTCAATCACTTTCTGACTCTCGTCGAACTGCAAGCCCTCCTGTGAGAAATAGCCGAAGCGCACGGTATCGCCAATATCGAAGCGTCCGCTATCGGGTGTCAGAAGGCCCAGGAGCAACCGGATGAAAGTAGACTTACCCGTGCCATTGTTACCCACGATGCCCATCTTCTCGAAACGGGAGAAGTTGTAGTAGAAGTCTTTCAGGATGACATGATCGTCAAAAGTCTTTGACACATACTGACACTCGAAGATTTTCGAACCTATATAGACATTACGTGACTTCAGCCGCATCTGCCTTTCCTCTATGCGCTGCCTGGCCACATTCTCCAGTTCATAAAATGCCTCCTCACGGTATCGGGCCTTATGACCACGAGCCTGAGGCATACGCCGCATCCACTCCAATTCAGTGCGATAGAGGTTATTAGCCCGCGCTATCTCAGCCCGACGATTGTCGATACGTTCCTGGCGCTTCTCAAGATAATAACTGTAATTGCCGCGATAAGTATAGATAGTCTGATCGTCGAGTTCAAGAATGACAGAGCAGACACGGTCGAGGAAGAAACGGTCGTGAGTCACCATCAGAAGCGTCTTGTTGCCACGACAGAGGAAACTTTCCAGCCACTCAATCATCTCAAGGTCGAGGTGGTTGGTCGGCTCGTCGAGAATCAGAAGGTCTGGTTCTGTGATGAGCACATTGGCCAGTGCCACGCGCTTCTGCTGTCCGCCGGAGAGTTGTCCCATCGGCTGCGCGAGATCACGGATCTTCAACTGGGTGAGGATCTGTTTGGCTTTCAATACCTTTTCCTCGTCGCCATGATGATTAAAGCACGCATCGAGCACACTCTCGGCAGGGTCGAAGATTGGCGCCTGTTCGAGCATACCCACACGCAGGTTCCGACGGAAAATGATATCTCCGCTATCATAGCCCTCCACACCGGAGAGGATGGAGAGCAGTGTCGACTTGCCCGTGCCGTTCTTCGCTATCAGTCCCACTTTCTGCCCTTCGGCAATAGAGAAACTGATGTCGTGGAACAATACTAGCGAGCCGAACGACTTCGTCAGTTGTTGCACATCGAGATAAGTGGTATCCTTCGCCATCTTCTCAAGTTTACCGAAAACAGTTCATTCTAAATCTTTATTAATCCGGTCGATGTAGTCCAGCACCTCATCGCGTCCCTGTCTTTTTTCGGCCGAGGTGATGAATACCGGCGGCAATTCCTCCCACGTCTCCAGCAATACCTTTTTGTAAGTCTCCACCTGCTGACTCACCTTCATGGCCGAGAGTTTATCGGCCTTGGTGAAGACTATGGCAAAGGGTATACTACTGTCACCCAGCCACTGGATGAACTCCAGGTCAATCTTCTGAGGTTCGAGCCGGACGTCAACAAGCAGGAAAACATTCACCAACTGTTCACGTTGGAGTATGTAGCCGCTAATCATCTGTTCGAGTTTACCCACCTCTTTCTTCGACCGCTTGGCATAGCCATAGCCTGGCAAGTCAACCAGATACCACTCATTATTAATAATAAAATGGTTGATGAGCAATGTCTTTCCTGGCGTAGCCGATGTCTTGGCCAACTTCTTGTTGTTCGTCAGCATATTGATAAGACTCGACTTGCCCACATTCGATCTGCCGATAAAGGCATATTCCGGTTTATTGTCCTTCGGACACATCGACACTATAGGTGCACTCAGGCAGAATTCTGCTTTCTTTATATCCATCATACATCATTTTGGGTGCAAAGGTACAAAAAAATCGGGAATTATTTGGAGATTTGAGAAATAATCCGTAACTTTGCAGCGTTTTTCAGAATTGTGCAGACGTCCGTCAAGCACTTTCCTTATCTCAAACTTAAATTCCAAATCAGAATTTATTGCATATATTATGTATACCAAAGAAGAATTAGAATCAATGGAAATACCCGAATTGATGGGTATTGCCGAGCAATTAGGCGTGAAGGTTACACCCAGCAGCGAGATGTCCGATGTCATCTATGCCATCATCGACAAGGCTGCCGAGAGTGCTGCCTCAGGCGAGCCTGTCAAACGGAAACGCACACGTATCGCCAAGAAGGATACCAGTAAGGTATATACAGTGAAAGGAGAGGAAGGCGAGAATCTGGATAGCAAGAGCAACCGTAAGAAGGCAAAGGAGGCTCCCTCGCTGTTCAGCGAGCTACCTCTGCAACCCATAGCCGAAGAGGCGGCAACCGAAGAGGCTGCTCCCGTAACAGAGGCTCCGAAGCGTCGCGGCCGGAAGTCTAAGGCTGAAAAAGAGGCCGAAGAGGCAGCCTTGGCTACCCAGCAGGCCGCCGAAGAGGCCGGCGAAACAGAACAACCCCAGGAGACCGTCGTAGAAGAAGGTTTTGTGCCCGAGGTTGCCGACTTCATCCCTGAGGCCGCCGAGTTCGAACCGATGGCTGATGCCGATACTGCTGACGCCATCCAGAAATTACGCAAGAAGATGGCCACCCGTCGCGACGACCCCAATACGGACGAGACTGATGAAGACGGTGTTTGGTTGGGCGATCCTGGCGACGGTACCGATTTCATCCCCATTGTCGACGTTCCCATTGAGGACAATGGTGCCATCCCTACACTCGACATGTTCGACCGTCCTACCGGACACCAGTCTCAGGAACCAGAACCCATCTATAATGCCAGGGAGACGGGCACTCCGAGATTTGACTTCGAAGAAATCATCACAGCTAACGGTGTGCTTGAGTGCCTCTCCGACGGCTACGGATTCCTCCGTAGTTCGGACTACAACTACCTCTCGTCGCCCGATGATGTGTACGTGTCTCCCCAACAGATTAAAAAATACAGCCTGAAGACGGGTGACGTCGTAGAGTGCACCGTCCGCCCGCCCCATGAGAACGAGAAATACTTCGCAATGTGCAACGTGAAGTTCATCAATGGCCGTAACCCCGCCGAGGTGCGCGACCGTGTGGCCTTCGAGCACCTGACCCCCCTCTTCCCCGAGGAGAAGTTTGCACTTTGCGGCGACAGCGCCACGACGAACCCCAGCGTACGTATAGTCGACCTCTTCTCACCTATCGGAAAAGGCCAGCGTGCCCTCATTGTGGCCCAGCCGAAAACCGGTAAGACTGTGTTGATGAAGGACATCGCCAACGCCATTGCCGCCAACCATCCCGAGGCCTACATCATGATGCTGCTCATCGACGAGCGCCCCGAGGAGGTCACCGACATGGCCCGTACTGTCAATGCCGAAGTCATCGCCTCGACCTTCGACGAGCCTGCCGACCGTCATGTGAAGATTGCCGGCATCGTACTCGAGAAGGCCAAGCGTATGGTGGAATGTGGTCACGACGTTGTTATCTTCCTCGACTCCATCACGCGCCTGGCCCGTGCTTACAACACCGTAGCGCCCGCCAGCGGTAAGGTTCTTACCGGCGGCGTCGACTCCAACGCCTTGCAGAAGCCCAAGCGCTTCTTCGGTGCTGCTCGTAACATAGAGGGCGGTGGATCGCTGACCATTATCGCCACTGCACTCGTTGATACTGGTTCGAAGATGGACGAGGTTATCTTCGAGGAGTTCAAGGGTACCGGTAACTCGGAAATTCAGTTGAACCGCTCACTCTCAAACAAACGTATCTTCCCGGCCATCGATCTGGTGCTCTCGTCGACACGCCGCGACGACCTGCTTCAAGACGAGACGACTCTCAACCGCATGTGGATTATGAGGAAGTTCATAGCCGAGATGAACCCGATGGAGGCCATGAACGCCATCCGAGACCGACTCGTGAGAACCCACGACAACGAGGAATTCCTCATGTCGATGAACGGATAGGTGATACGGAGGTACGAGGTGTCTCCGTACCTCCGTATCACCAATTTTATTATCTGTTTTTGTTCTTGATAAACCAGTTGTGCGAGAACTGATAGGTCGTCAAGGCAAAGACGACCAGCAGGAGCGAAGTGAACACCAGCAATTGTGGCATCCCATTGAAACAGCCTAGTCCCAGTCCGATACCCAAGGCGATACCACTCTCCCACCCGAGCATGAACGTACTCTGCGACGTGCCGCGCTGACAATGTCGGCTCAGTTTGATGAAGAACAGCAGGAAACGTGAACCGATCAGTCCCATGCCCACCCCGATGAACGTCGGGGCTGCATAACTGACGATTGGCAGCAGACTGCGCGTCAACATCATAATCAGCGCCGCCCCCAGCAGAATCAGCCCCGTCACAACCTCACTCTTCAAGTCGGCATCACGGAACACGAATCGCCAGCATATCAGAGCCACCATGAGCCCACCCATCATCATCGCAAAGAAGCGCACCGGCAACTGCATCGACAGCAGCAGACCAAAGGCCACCGTCACCAGCAGCAAGTTCATGAACAATACCGTTCCGTGAGGCAGGAAGAAGCGGTCAAGGCAAAAGACCGACACATCATCGTCAGGCGTACGGAATGGGAACTTCACCAAGAGCACCAGCATCAGACTGACCACTGCACAGCCCATGGCAGCGAGAAAGACAGTAGGATAATCGGTATGTCGCAGCAGCAGCAACCCCGTCAAAGGCCCCAAAGCAAGTGCGATACGCCCAAACCAGCCCGTGGCAAAGTTGGCCTCTGTCCGCAGCGCACTCTCACAGGTATCGATGATCAACGTGCTGCACAGCACCATCTGCGAAAGTCCGAAGGCCGCTCCCATCGCAAAACGCAACAAGATCAATACGGGCAACTCTACGAACTGTGAGCGGAGACCGTCCAAATAGTAAAGTACAGCCAGCAGTCCAGCAACTCCCGCTATGGAAAGGATACAAACCACATTACGCCGATAGCGCTCAATGAGAAAACTCACAAAAAAGCCAAACACGAACAAGCCTGCGCCGAAAGCACCCATCACGAGCCCAGACTCTGCAGCACTCAGGTTCTGATTGCCAGCCAGCCACAACGGCATCGTCGGCAAAAGAAGGTAGACCGACATTGACAACAGAAACTCTGAGATGGCCAGCAACCAGAAGTCTCCTTTCAATTTCCTTTTCACTTCTATCTCCACCCTGTTCTTCTTACTATCCACATTTCTCTTTCGACTGAAACAGCAGCGCTTCCAGGCACTCAAAAGTCAGGCCGTCGTAGTCCTTCAACTGAAGGTCAGACAATGGTTTGATGGCTTCAACAGTGTTCGTCGTAGCCAAGCCGACCACAGTCATCCCCGCAGCGCGACCAGACTTCAGACCATTAAAACTATCCTCGAACACGATACATTCATCAGTCTCAGTCTCAAGCCTTTGTGCCGCCTTGATATAACAGTCCGGATCAGGCTTGCTGCGTTCAAAATCCTCTGATGTCAGGATGGCATCGAAGAGCGAACAGAACCCCGTCTGGTACCGATACACGCTCTCCATCTTCGGGATATTCGAACTGGTCACCACCGCTGTCTTTACACCATGATGATGGAGTGTGGCGATGAGTGGCTCGAAGCCGGCGATGTAGTCATAGTGCATCTGCTGCTCGTAGTCGTTCAGACGGGCGGTGATGCTGTCCTGCTCAGACAGCAAGGGGCCAGAGAACCAGCGGTCGTAGATCTGCGTCAGCGTCTGCCCCTTAATCTCGTACTCCAGTCCTGGGTGCTCGGGATGATACTGCCGACAGATGCCACCCCAGAACACGGTATACTGCGGCTCAGTGTCAAACACCACGCCATCAAGGTCGAATAGGGCTGCCTTGAACTTATCCATTTCCAAATAGTCGATTTCTTTTTCTTTTCAGGTGCAAAGGTACGAATAAGTGAATAAAATGCCAAATAATTAGGCATTTTTCGAGCGAAAGCACCTTCGTTATACCAAAATCACTGATTTTCCTTAAGAAATTTGTTCTTTTCCAAAAATAAGTGTATTTTTGCACTCAATTATAAATAATATGATTAAGAAACTGAATTATTATTGTGCTTTCATCCTCCTGCTCAGCGCCTGCAGCAAGGAGAAGGAAACCATCACCTTTGAGACTATCACCGCCGAGAAGACCGTCGCCCTGTCCAACGACAGTATCCCGCCCACCTGTAGCGTGACCATCCACTTGGATCAGGCCACTGCCGAGAGCGGACGAGCCGGCGAGATCATCAACGCCACCGTCGCCAAGCAACTATTCAACCATGGTGATGACGGCCTGCAGCAGGCCGCAGAAGCCTTCGCCGAGGAGTACACCACCAACTACGTGAAGACGCTGCTGCCACTCTACAACCACGACCGTCAGGACTCCACCAAGAGCACCTGGTATCACTATCACTACATCATCAACAGCCACACTCAAGCAGGCAGCCCGAGCACGCTGGTCTATCTGGCAGACATCAACTCCCGCGAGGGCAACGCCCACGCCATCAGCCAGCAGGTAGTCATGAATTTCGATACGGCTACCGGCAGACTGCTTTCCGCCAAAGACGTCTTCGTCGACGGTTTCGAGACCCTCTTGAAGCCCATCCTCCTGGAAGCCCTGCAGCAGAAGACCGGTCTTGGCACCCTCAAAGACCTCCGTGCCAGCGGCTACCTCAAGGAAACAGACATCTTCGTGCCCGAGAACTTCATCCTCTCCAGCGATGCCATCACCTTCGTCTACAACCCCGACGAGATCGCACCTTACAGCCTCGGCAGCACCGAACTGACCATTTCCTATACCGCCTTGGAAAAGATACTCAACGCTACGTTCGAACACTAACTCGACTCCGGCTATGCCAGCAGACATCATACTGAAATACTTCCCCGACCTCACGGACCGCCAACAGGAGCAGTTCGAGGCCCTCGATACCCTCTATAACGACTGGAACGCGAAGATCAACGTCATCTCGCGCAAGGACATTGACCAACTCTACGAACACCACGTGCTCCATTCACTGGCCATCGCAAAGACCGTCCGTTTCCGCCCGGGCACCCGCATCCTCGACTTCGGCACCGGCGGCGGTTTTCCGGGCATACCCTTAGCCATACTCTTTCCCGACTGCGAGTTCAAGCTCATCGACGGAACGGGCAAGAAGATCCGTGTGGCACAAGAAGTCAGTCAGGCCATCGGCCTCATCAACTGTCATCCAGAGCATTTGCGGGGTGAGGATGAAAAGGGATTGTTCCACTTCGTCGTCAGTCGCGCCGTCATGCCCCTTCCCGACCTCGTGAAGATTGTACGTAAAAACATCATTCGCCAGCAGCGCGGCGCCAAGGCCGACACCGTGGTCAATGCCCTACCTAACGGCATCCTCTGCCTCAAAGGCGGCGACCTACAGGCCGAGACGCGCCCCTTCCGCAACATCGTCGAGACTACTGACATCAACAGTTTCTTCGCCGAAGAGTGGTTTCGTCAGAAATACGTCATCTATCTCCCCGTCATATGATTACCATTAAGACTTTCGCCTTCAACCTACTTCAGGAGAACACCTACGTCGTCAGCGATGAGACCCTCGAGTGTGTCATCATCGACTGCGGCGCCTACTACGACGACGAGCGCAAGGCCCTCACAGAGTATATCAGCAGTGAAGGACTCAAGCCCCGTCATCTCCTTGCCACCCACGGACACTGGGATCACAACCTCGGCATCGACACCGTCTACGAGAACTACGGCCTGCAAGTAGAGGCCGCCCACGAAGACGAGTTCATCATAACCGACATACCCCGCAACTTTCAGAGCATCGTCGGCGCACCGCTCCGCAGGCAGTATCCCGCCGTGGGACGCTATTTCGCCACCGACGAGGTCATCCGTTTCGGTAACCACAACCTGCAGGTCCTAAAGACGCCAGGCCACTCTCCCGGAAGCGTCGTTTTCTACTGTGCCGACGAGCATGCCGCCTTCACTGGCGACACCCTGTTCCGAATGAGTGTCGGCCGCACTGACTTCGAGGGCGGCAGTTATACGGATCTGATGAGTAGTCTCACCAATGTGCTGACCAAACTGCCCCCCGAGACCATCATCCTGCCTGGCCACGGGCCACAGTCGACCATCGCCTACGAGATGCGCTATAATCCCTACCTGACCTAACTGATTTCGTCATCTCTACTACAGCGAATGAGTTAGTTTACTACCGCCAGACAGGCCAGACAGATATTCAGGCGTTCCGATAGCCGGCATGGGTAACGAAGATAGTCTGCAACTTTTGAAGGAATGCTTTCCTCTCTATAGTGCAAGGCATTCACACGAGGTGTACAAGGCTTTGGAATGAGCGATGGAAGGTATCGGCACGAGGCTTGATAGCGAAGAAGCGAAGACGAACTGACAGGAAGAGGATAGAGAATAGATCAGAGCCGACGGATGTGTATACGATACTTGTCGGTCAGGGTGATCTGCATGACTCGCGGTGGGGCGGAAGGAGAAGCCTCAGCCATGGCGATGGCGACGTGCCCCATTGTGCGGCGCAAATTGATCTCGACGCAAGGTAGAACCGAAAAACCCTGACATCCTAACTTGGAAAGAATCATCATATCGACACCCAGAGGTCCAACGTAATGGCCACCGATCACCTGACGCAGTGCATCAATCACTTTCACTCGAACATCATCTATCATGCTGACTGATACATAACGGCTTATCATATTTCGTTTATCATCCTCTGAGGCCACAATATTACCCATATAGGCGCCGTTGTTGGTCATGAAGAGCGAGAGTCCTAGGTAGTGTATTTGTCCGTTTGGATGAACCACAAACTCCATACCAAAATCCTTGACTTTCGGATAATATGGCTCGACCATCACGCAGCCTTGCTGACGGATGACATTCCGAATCCAACCACGGTGATAGTCGGATAATGCACCGTCGACGAAACGCACGCCACGGCCACTGCTGCTCCAGGGCGCCTTGACCACGATGGATGGGTAAAAAGGCGAAGAGGCTTCGACGGCCTCGAGGGTGGTAGCCTCCAGAGGAGCGGGCCAGTCCAGCCGTTGCAGTACCTCGGCTGCATAACGACGATGGGAGTACTCACGGACTGCAGTAATCTCTGCCACGGTGGCACAGGCCTCAGGGGCGACACCATAGCGGGTCAGGCTGCCATGCAGTGCCATATCCCAGCCCCACGGCTCGACGCGATCGATGTCGAGACGAGAGAGTTGCGACTTGTCGACAAACCGTCGTGGTGCTCCACCTACCCTTGCCCGGAGCCGTCCATAGGCCCGTCGCGCCTGTTCCACATTTTCCACCAGCACACAGTCGTCGGGGTCAGCCCACAGCGCAGGCAAGTAGCCGAGATCGGCTCTCAGCCGCCGGCCGGCATGGGGGGCGGTAAAATTGCTCAGGCCTGAAGCCAGGGCAAGGTCGTGTTCGGGATTGAATACGAATAGTGTCATACGTGCGATTTTGGCGCAAAGGTATAAATAAAAACAGAAACAAATGCCACTTTTCTCCTATTTTATTTGGTAATACCGAGAATTCTTAGTACTTTTGCAACCATAAACAAACAAAAAACATCAAAAAATATGCCAGTCAAGATACTTAGTGTCGACGACGAGATGGATCTCGAACTGCTGTTGACACAATACTTCAGAAGGAAAATCCGTAAGGGAGAGTATGAATTCCACTTCGCTCACAATGGTCTGGAGGCGTTGACGATGCTGCTCAAGGAGAAAGACTTCGACATCATCCTGAGCGACATCAACATGCCTGAGATGGATGGTCTGACGCTGCTGACGAAAATCAACGAGATGCAGAACCCCGCCCTTAAGTGCATCATGGTGTCTGCCTACGGTGACATGGGAAACATCCGCCAGGCGATGAACAACGGCGCCTTCGACTTCGCCACGAAGCCCATTGACCTTGACGACCTGAGCCTGACCATTGAGAAGGCCATCGAGCACATTGCCTACATCAAGACGATGCAGGAGGAGCACACACAGTTGGAGTCGATCAAGGGCGATCTGGCCGTGGCCCGCGAGATCCAGCAGGCCATCCTGCCCCGCATCTTCCCGCCGTTCCCTGAAGAGGCTGCCAACATGGACATTGCCGCCTCGATGAACGCCGCCAAGGACGTAGGTGGAGACTTCTACGATTTCTTCCGCATCGATGCTGACCACATCGGTTTTGTCATCGCCGATGTCAGCGGCAAGGGCGTCCCAGCCGCCATCTTCATGGCCGTATGTCGCACACTCATTCGCGCCACCGGCATCCGCGGCGTCAGCCCGTCGGAGTGCATCACGTACTCCAATTCGCTACTAGCCAAGGAGTCGGTCAATGCCATGTTCGTCACCGCGTTCTACGGCATTTACAACATCCGCACTGGTGAGGTTAAATATGCCAACGCAGGGCACAACCCGCCCTACCTGATGAAGGCCGACGGCAGCGTTAAGGTCCTCCCCCTGTCACACGACTTTGTGGCTGGCGTAATCGACGACTTCCAGTACACAGAAGAGACCACCCTGCTGGAAAAGGGCGACACCCTGCTGCTCTTTACCGACGGCGTGACGGAAGCCACCAGCCCCACCTATGAGGAATACGGCGAGCAACGGCTCGAGCAACGACTCAGCCAATTGACACAAGTTGGATGTCAGCAGATTATCGACGCCATCAAGGCCGATGTGAAGGCCTTTGCAGGCGAGGCCGAGCAGAGTGATGATATCACCCTGCTGGCACTGAAACGACTTTGAACAGAAAAACAGTGAAGAAAGGTACGATTATCACCGGCTGTGCAGGTCTGCTGCTGGCGGCCGTGGCTGTAACAGAGTACATCGGTTGGCAGTCGGAGCGCCAGAAAGTAAAGGATCTGGAAGAGCAGGTGGCCGTCTTGAGAAAACAGGAATTCCGCGCGAGCATCGACCGCAGCGTGAGTGTCCAGATGGAGCAGATCGCCAACGAACAGAGAGAAATCTCCGACGAGAAGCGCGAAGAAGCACTCCAGCAGACCCGTGTGGCCAACGAGATGCGACTCCGTAGTGAAATGGAACGTCTCAACGCCATTGAGGCAGAACGCAACGCCATTGCCTCGGAGAAGAAAGCCATCGACGCCTCGGCCATCGCCGAGAGTCAGCGCCAGATGGCCGAGCACCAACGCATACAGGCAGAGTTTTCCAAGCGCGTGGCCGACACACTGAGTTACGTCGCCCTCGGACGATCACTCGGATCGCTCTCAACCATACAGCATCAGGCCGGCAACAAAGAGATAGCCAACCTGCTGAGTTACGCTTCGTACATCTTCACGTCAAGATACCAAGGAGACCTGTATTACCCCGCAGTATTCCAGTCACTGATGCAGTCGAGCGAGAGCATGCTCACCTGGAGCGAGCACACGGGTGCAATCATGGATCTGGAGTTCATGCCCGGCGAAATCAACCGCCTTGTCACCGTCAGCAACTACGGCGAAATCATGCTCTCTGAACGTAATGGCGACCGTCTGAACACCCAAATGCTCTTCAAGAACAGCCAGTACGACTTCCGCGACCTACTGATTGACAATAACCCCAAGACCATCTATGCCATCAGCCGAACGGGTCATCTGGTAGTCATCCCAGAAGACACCAAGAAAACCAAGATCATCGACATCAACAAGATGGAACACCCGATGCGGATAGACATCATCAACGAGAACAACCTGCTGATTATCGGTGAGAATGGTATGGCACAATACGACAAGAAGCGCCAGATCATCAGAAACGTCAAGCAAACCAGTTTCCGCATCGTGGCCTGTTCGCGCAAGCAGAACCTGCCGCTTCTCTTCGACGACAAGGGGCTGATGCACCTCTCTAAAGGACTGGAGACGTTTGACACCTCAGATGTGCCCGTCCCCGGCATCGTCACCGCCTACTGTGAATCGAAGAACACGGGGTTCGAGGCTTTCGGCATGAACGACGGAACCATCTGGCTCATCGACAAGGACGGGAAAGCACAGAAACTCCTTGGACACCGTTCGCGTATCTCCAAACTAAAGATGAACGGGCGCCGGCTATTCTCCTCGTCGTACGACGGACAGGTGAACCTCTGGATTGCCGACGTGGAGAAGATAGACCCGATGACGTTACTGCAGACGAGCAACTGGATCACGTGTTTCAACTTCGACACCTCGAAGAACACCTTCTGGATGGGCGACATCAAGGGTAACATGGCAGCCGTGAGCATCGCCGTGCCCACGATGGTGGAGAAAGTGAAGAAGAAACTGAAACGCAACCTGACGACCGAAGAGTGGAACTACTTCATCGGTAAGAACATACCATACGAGACATTCAAGTAGAATGGAAACCGAAGCACAGACAAGTATGACAAGGATGACAACCCACAGGATTCTGGCCTTGACGAAAAGGGGACTATTATTTCTCCTTCTCGCCTTCTCACCATTCCAACTCTTCACTCTATCGCCCCTCCACCTCCACGCGCAGGGCATCCCCTTCTTCCGGAACTTCATGCCGGAAGACTACCACGCCAACAGTTTCAACTTCGATATCGAGACCGACATCAACGGAAACGTCTTCCTGGCCAATTTCGAAGGCTTGTTGTTTTACGACCACGCCCAGTGGCAGATCCTTCACACTCCGGGTATTACCCGCGTGACTATCACCGTCAGGACCTCAGATGGAACACTTTGGATTGGGGGGTACAATTTTCTCGGCAAAGTGCAGCATAAGGCCAATGGTGAGGTCTACCTGCAAAGGGTAGCCAAACCCGACCTCTTCAACGGAGAGGTCATCGAGATATACGAGAAAGACGGCAAGGTGAGATTCATTGTTAACGAAGGAGCCGTCTATCAGATCGATGGCGACAGCATCACCCTTTTCAAGCAACTCGACAAGCAATCCACGAAAATCGGCGTATTCGATGCGATAGATCCCGATGCCGCAGAACGTGGCGAAGCAAACCTCGTTCTCGATGACATCATCACCGAAGAACCCTTAGGCAACGGACTGGCGGCCGTGATCAAGAAGGGCGAAGGCGTCATCATTACCAACGACAAGAACGAAAGACTCTACACGATCAACGCTGACAACGGACTCTGTTCAAACGACGTGGCCTACATCGCATATGACGGACGTGGAACCCTCTGGGGAGCCACCGCAAAGGGATTATTCGCCATAAAAGTGCCATCGGCCTACACCCACTATTCCTCACATGAAGGTCTGCCAGGCAACGTACTATCCATAGGGAAGATCAACGACACGTTCTATGCTGGAACCGATGAAGGACTGTTCCGTCTGAACGGCGCGCGGTTTATGCAAATCCCTGGCGTCACCCACAGTTGCTGGGCACTGACGAAGAGCGGCTCAGGCCTGCTGGCAGCGACAGCCGAAGGTGTGTTCCGCATTTCCCCCGACGGCAGTGCCAGGCAACTGACCAACAACAACTCCCTGGCTGTGCTCGACGTCGGCACCCACTTCTATAGCGGAGAGTTCGACGCCGTCTACCTGGTCTCAGCCGATGGCAAAGTCAAGAAAAAGGTCTGTCAGATTGAGAACGTCAAGAAAATCATCAAAGATAACAAGGGTATCATCTGGCTCCAAAGCACCAACGGCATCGTCGGCTCCATCACCCCAGACAAAGACACTGTGGAACTCTATAAGACGAAAGATCAAATTGCGAGCATGCGCTCGATTGTCGATATCAATGGTCGGGTAGTAGTCATGGAGGCTGAGTCGACCAAGCCCTTCCCCTACCCCTTCTACTCCTATACAGACGACTCGGGCGTGTGCTGGCTGACGAACAATGAGGGGAAAGCCCTCTACGGCTGGAAGAACGGTCAACTGCTCAATGACGTGAACCGTTTGCTGGCACCCTTCAACGATATCACCATCCGTTCGATGTACAGACAGGGTGACAAACTCTGGATCGGTAGCGACAACGGACTTACCATTGTCAATACTAAGGTACAGGATCCCTATCTGAACCAGAAGCCGGAACTGCGTATCCGTTCCATCATCTTGGGAGGAGACAGCATCCTCTGGGGCGGTTTCGGAAAGATGCCGGAGAGTTTGCCGACCCTGAAGCACGACGAGCACAACCTAAAGTTCACGTTCTCACTCTGCAGTACACCCGTCACGGGTAATAACCTATACCGCTATAGACTCAACGATGGTAACTGGAGCACTTGGTCGACAAATACCGAGGCCAGTTTCGTAAACCTCTCACATGGTACATACACGTTCTATGTGCAAGCCAGGGACGCCATGAACCGACCGTCGGAGATCGCCTACATACAATTCGAAATTAGCCCGCCATTCTATCTCAGGTGGTATATGTATCTGCTCTATTTCCTCTTGTTGGTGACAATACTCTATTTCCTTTTCAAGTTACGCCTCCGCAGGCTCGAGAAAGACAAGAAACAATTGGAACTCATCATCAAGGATCGTACAGCCGAAGTGGTGAGACTGGAAAAGATGGCTACCGCCGGTAAGTTGACGCAAGGACTTATAGACCGAATCCTGAACCCACTCAACTACATCAACAACTTCTCCAAACTCTCCGAAGGTCTTATCAAGGATGTCAAGGCAAACATCGAAGACGACAAGGACAATATGGACCAGGAGAACTACGAGGACACGATGGACGTGCTCGACATGTTGACCGGCAACCTGCAGAAAGTGAGTGAGCACGGGCAGAACACTACCCGCACACTGAAGGCGATGGAAGAGATACTCAAAGACCGATCGGGCGGAAAAGTGCCGATAGATATGGCAGCAGTCATCCGTCAAGACGAATTGTTCCTCAAGGAGTATTACAAGCAGGAGATTGCCCAATACGGCATCCAGATCATCTTCGACTATCCCTCCGAAGGTCTCCAGATAGTGGGCAATGCCGAACTGCTGAGCAAGACCATGATGAGCCTGCTCGGCAACGCTGTCTACGCCACAGTGAAGAAAGCCCAGCGCACGCCATACGCACCCGAAATCGCCCTACGAGCCACGACGGAAGGAGGCCATGTCAAGGTGAGCGTCCGCGACAACGGAATCGGCATTGAATCGACTATCATCGACAAAATCTTCGACCCCTTCTTCACCACCAAGACCACCGGTGAGGCATCGGGTGTAGGCCTCTACCTGAGCCATGAGATCATACAAGACCACGGCGGAAACCTCAGCGTAGAATCGGTCAAAGACGAATACAGTGAGTTTACCTTTATCATACCCGTCAAAAAAGCATAGACTATGGAACAGATTGAAAAACTGAAAGAACAACTTAGAAAGCAGGAGAAACTCGCATCCTTAGGTGTACTGAGTGCAGGCATTGCCCACGAGATACAAAACCCGCTGAACTTCGTGATTAATTTCAGCAAAATGTCTGACAAACTGTTGAACGACCTCACGGAGATCGTGGAAGACAACGAAGACAAACTCAACCCGGACGACCGTGAAGACATGGAAGACATCATGGCCGACCTTAGGGAGAACATGGCCAAGATCGTAGAGCACGGCGAACGTGCCATCAACATCATCCAGGGCATCCTGCTTGTATCTCGGGGCAAAGAGAACGAGTTCTTGCCTGCTGATGTCTGCAAGATCGTCAAGGAGTACGTATGGCTATCCTATCATGCCATGCGCGCCAACCATAAAGGGTTCAACATCGCCATCCACGAAAAGTACGAAACAAACATACCGAATGTGATGGTCATCCCGCAAGACCTAAGCCGTGCCGTGCTCAACGTGATGAACAATGCCATCTATGCCACATGGAAGAAAGCCCAGACGGCAGGTGATGACTACAAGCCCGAGGTATCCGTGAGCGTGGACACCAAGGAAGACAACATACTCATCACCATCACCGACAACGGTGAAGGCATGAATGACGAAGTGAAGCAACGTCTCTACGAGAACTTCTACACCACGAAACCCATCGGGCAAGGCACCGGACTGGGCATGGGCATCGTTCGCGACATCATCGAGAACAAACATAGAGGTAAGGTCTCATTTGAGTCGACAGATGGACAAGGCACTACCTTTACATTCACAATCCCCATCAAGAAATGAATAAGAGACTACACATTATTATAATATTAACACTGCTGACAGTCCTGACCGTCAGGGGACAGGAAAGCGCCACTCGTCAGATTTACTACCAGGCTGAGAGCGAATACGACGTCGGCCGTATAGAACAGGCCCTGACCATCCTGCAGGATAACATCAAGGAGTTTTCAGGCAACATGCAACAGAGCGCCTACCGGCTGATGGCCCTTTGCTGGCTAGGACTTGACAATAACGAGAAGGCCGAGGAATGGACTCGGAACCTGCTCTCGCAAGACCCCTACTACACCGCTTCGTCGCAAGATCCACAGCGGTTCATCGATATGGTGGAAAATATCAAGTTGGGACTCACCGCGAAGATTACCACCGCCTCCAGCCAGGCAGAGACGCTCGATGAGGTGCCAGTCCCCACCACCCTGATCACCGAGGACATGATTCGCAACTGCGGGGGCCAGAACCTGCAAGAGGTGCTCGCCGCCTATGTGCCCGGCATGAACATCGTAGACTGTAACGACGATATCAACATCGCGATGCGAGGCATCTACAGCAACGGTCAGGAGAAGATCCTCATCATGCTCAACGGCCACCGGCTGAACAGTTACTGTACCAATATCGCGGCACCCGACTTCAGCATCAGTATGGAGAAGATCAAGCAGATAGAGGTGTTGCGCGGTCCGGCCTCGTCGCTCTACGGCGGTGTGGCCCTGACGGCTGTGGTGAATATCATCACCAAGCAGGGTGCCGACGTCGACGGCGTGAAGATCAAGGCCGGTATCGGCAACTATGGGCAAAAACGCTTGGATATGCTCTTCGGAAAACACTACTTCGACCTCGACGTGCTCATCTGGGGAAGTATCTACGGCAACTCCGGCGAAACGATGCCTGCGCCACCAGAGATGGCAAACGACGATTATGGTATCCCCTATCCGACCGTCACCGTCGGACGTGTCGGTAACAAACCATCATTCGACTTTGGCGTACAGATGAAATTTAAGGACCTGCAACTCCTTTACGACACCCATTTTTCCGAAATTATCGCACCATACAGCATGAGTACGCTGGCAAAATCGTATAATCACGACAATTACACCAAGATCAACGGCTTTTCCCCCAGTTATGCTTCAAAATCGCATCATGCAGACTTGAGTTATAGCAGGCGGCTGGGCAATGTCAACCTGAAGGGCGTATTTACTTACGACAATAGTGAACTGACCCACTATCAGGTGATTGCCGACTTCCCATTCCCGGAATTAGGAGGGATCTATGGTGCCGACGAGCCCCTAAACTCATACTTCAATCAACCAGGACTGTTCAGATTTATCAGTGGCGATGAGCAGAATCTGGGCGTTCAGTTAAAGGGAGACTTCAATTATATCAATACCGACACCCACAAGGGTTCGCTGTCCTTCGGTGCAGAATACTCCAGTTTCAGTCTTGACGCCGTACGATATACACTGGGTAACAACTATAACAGAATGATAGAGGAGAATCCGCTTATTCCAGAAAAAGGCGCCGGCACGGAGAATAGTTACAATGCCTACCTGCAACTGAAACACCAGTGGCGCTCCTTCATCTTCAATGCCGGACTCCGTTACGACCATAAGAAGCGTACCGACGGTATCACCCTTGACGAGTACTCTCCGCGAGTGGCGCTCATCCTGCTACAACCGACATGGAACCTCAAACTTAGTTATTCACGCTCATTTGTCGATGCACCCTATTTGTACCGCAAGACCAATGAGCTGTTGCCTCTGCTCATCAACAATACTCCATACCAGCAATACGAATCATTCTTTACCCCATTAGACCCAGAGTTCGTCAACTCCTTCCAGATCACATTTGCCGGCAAACAATGGGTGAAAGGGCTGACCCTTGAACTCAATGGCTTCTATAACGACGCCAAGAATCTGATCAAGACAAACATTATCCAGCATGTCAATGAGGGAAAAAACAAGACGGTCGGCCTTGAGTTTACTGCCAACTACCGCACCAGGAAGTTTACGGCAGACCTCAATCTCACGTGGACGCACACCTTCGAGTCGAACATTCTCCTGAAGGACATTAACGACAACAACAACACCCCTGATATCATGTCGAATATCGTCATCGGCTGGCAGTTGACTCCACATTTGAAAATACATTCCCATATCCTGTTTGAAGGAAGACAAAGAACATATAACTATGATTTGGTGGAATTGATCAAATACAACCAAATGATCGATAATTTTAAATACGATGATCTTACCGAAGACGACTATGATAAAATTATAAATGAAACATACACTAGTTTAGATAAGGTGATTATGAACAAACTGATACCTTCACGCGTCATCTTCAACATTGGTGCCGAGTATCAGTTAGGCAATATCACCTTTGGTTTCAATGTGCGAAATCTTTTCAACACCTATTACTATCGTAGTGGCATGAACACCAACGTCGTTCCTCAGAAAGGGTGTTGGTTCATGTTCGATGTCGCCTACAAATTCTAAGTCAAAAAGGGAGTTTTTCGCCACAATTTATTGATTAAATGCAAAAATAACTTTATTTAATAGAGATTTTGCCACATAGACTTTGCAATTTGGAGAATTATTCGTAATTTTGCCGCACTTTACAAAGTAATTAGAACAAATCAAGCAGGAATGGAAGCTTTTTTCAGGACACACAGATACTTGGTGGAGCATACGAAAGCCCCCGTCCGCCGTACATTGATGGACGAGATAGACTGGTCTGACCGTATGATTGGCATCAAGGGCACACGCGGTGTCGGCAAGACCACATTTTTGTTGCAATACGCAAAAGAGCATTTCGATATACAAGACAAGCAGTGCTTGTATATCAACATGAACAACTTCTATTTCCAGGGGCAGGGTATTGCAGATTTCGCTGGCGAATTCTACAAGCATGGTGGGCGCGTACTGCTCATCGATCAGGTTTTCAAGCAGCCTGATTGGTCCAGTGAACTCCGCAAGTGTTACGATCTCTATCCGTGCCTGAAAATTGTTTTCACGGGTTCCAGCGTGATGCGACTCAAAGACGAGAATCCTGAACTCAACGGCATCGTGAAGTCGTACAATCTGCGCGGATTCTCCTTCCGGGAGTTCATCAACCTCTTGACGGGCAACTCGTTCCGGCCCTACACACTCGAAGAGGTTCTTTCCGATCATGAGCACATCATCAAGCAGATCCTTCCGAAAGTATCTCCCAACAAGTACTTCCAGGACTATATCCACCACGGTTTCTATCCTTTCTTCCAGGAACAGCGCAACTACAGCGAGAACCTGCTGAAGACCATGAATATGATGACTGAGGTCGATATCCTGCTGATCAAGCAGATTGAACTGAAGTATCTCACGAAGATCAAGAAACTCTTCTATATGATTGCTGAAGAGGGCCCCTCAAAGGCTCCCAACGTGAGCAAACTCGCTCATGATATTGAGACCAGTCGTGCCACCGTGATGAACTACATCAAGTACCTCACCGATGCCCGTCTGACAAACCTTATCTATCCGGTGAATGAAGAGTTCCCCAAGAAACCGGCCAAAATCATGCTCCACAACTCCAACCTGATGTATGCTATCTATCCCATCCAGGTAGACAAGCAGGAGGCTATGGAGACATTCTTTGTTAACTCACTGTGGAAAGACCACAAGGTGAATGCTGGTGGCAGGGACTACAACTACCTCGTCGACGAGAAACTGAAGTTCCGCATCCTCGATGCGAAATTGCCTGGTCGCCAACGCCTGTCGACTGATATCATCTACGCCCGCTATAACACGGAGATCGGTACAGGCAATCAGATCCCGCTATGGCTGCTTGGTTTTCTCTATTAAGAAATCTAGTTAAGATTATAATTAAACAAATATCATTAAGTATTTTATTTATTTACAAAAATGGCTAAAGAAAAGAAATTTATCACCTGTGATGGTAACGAGGCTGCGGCTCATGTGAGTTACATGTTCTCGGAGGTAGCCGCTATCTACCCCATCACCCCGTCATCACCTATGGCGGAGCATGTTGACGAGTGGGCTGCTCGTGGTCGTAAGAACCTCTGGGGCCAGACCGTCTCAGTTCAGGAAATGCAGTCAGAGGCTGGTGCTGCTGGTGCCGTTCACGGTTCTCTGCAGGCTGGTGCTCTCACCACTACATTCACCGCTTCTCAGGGCTTGCTCCTGATGATCCCAAACATGTACAAGATTGCCGGTGAGTTGATTCCCTGCGTGTTCGACGTCTCTGCCCGTACACTGGCTTCTCACTCGCTGTGTATCTTCGGTGACCACCAGGACGTGATGGCTTGTCGTCAGACTGGTTTCGCCATGCTCTGCGAAGGTTCTGTTCAGGAGGTTATGGATATGACCGCTGCTGCTCACCTCGCATCTCTCGAGACGATGGTGCCCTTCGTGAACTTCTTCGATGGTTTCCGCACCTCTCATGAGTATCACAAGATTGAACTGCTCGACCAGGAGGATGTTCGTCCCCTCGTGAAGGAAGAGTACATCAAGCGTTTCCGCGACCGTGCCATGAGCCCGGAGCGTCCTATCACCCGTGGTACCGCTGAAAACCCTGAGACCTTCTTCACACACCGTGAGGCTTGTAATCCTTACTACGATGCAGTGCCCGAGGTGGTTGAGAAGTATCTGGGCGAACTCTCTAAGATCACAGGTCGTGAGTATCACCTCTTCTCTTACTACGGAGCCGAGAATGCCGACCGCATGATCATCCTGATGGGTTCTGCTACCGATGCTGCTCGTGAGGCTATCGACTACCTGAACGCCAACGGCCAGAAGGTGGGTATGATCTCTGTTCACCTCTATCGTCCGTTCTCAGTGAAGCACCTGCTGGCTGCTGTTCCCAAGAGCGTGAAGAAGATTGCCGTTCTCGACCGTACAAAGGAGCCCGGAGCCAATGGCGAGCCTCTCTACATGGATGTGAAGGACGCTTTCTACGATCAGGAGAATCGTCCTGTCATCGTGGGTGGCCGTTATGGTCTTGGTTCTCACGATACGACTCCCGCTCAGATTATCAGCGTGTTCAACAACCTCGCTATGCCCGAGCCGAAGAACCACTTCACCATCGGTATCGTCGACGATGTGACCTTCACCTCTCTGCCTGAGGTTGAGGAGATTGCACTCGGTGGTAAGGGGATGTTCCAGGCTAAGTTCTACGGTCTGGGTGCCGATGGTACCGTTGGTGCCAACAAGAACTCCGTGAAGATCATTGGTGACAACACCGACAAGTACTGTCAGGCTTACTTCTCTTACGACTCTAAGAAGTCGGGAGGTTTCACCTGCTCTCACCTGCGTTTCGGTGATACGCCTATCCGCTCTACCTATCTGGTGACCACACCTAACTTCGTGGCTTGCCATGTTCAGGCTTACCTCCACATGTACGATGTGACTCGTGGTCTGCAGAAGAACGGTACATTCCTGCTGAATACTATCTTCGACGATGCTGAACTGGAGAAGTTCATGCCTAATAAGGTGAAGCGTTACTTCGCTCAGAACAACATCACCGTATATACTATCAACGCTACCAAGATTGCACAGGAGATTGGTCTGGGCAACCGCACCAACACCATCCTCCAGTCTGCATTCTTCCGCATCACTGAGGTGATTCCCGTTGAACTGGCTGTCGAGAAGATGAAGGCTGCTGCTCTGAAGTCTTACGGTGCTAAGGGTCAGGACGTGGTTGACAAGAACTATGCCGCTATCGACCGCGGTGGTGAGTTCAAGAAGTTCGAGGTGAAGGCCGAGTGGGCTAATCTGGCCGACGACGCAGAGAAGCAGGATGACGCTCCAGCATTCGTGAAGGAACTCGTTCGTCCTATCAACGCACAGGCTGGTGACCTGCTGAAGGTTTCCGACTTCGTGAAGCACGGCACAGCCGACGGTTCTTGGGAGGTTGGTACCGCTGCTTACGAGAAGCGCGGTGTAGAGGCCTTCGTTCCCGCTTGGAACAAGGACAACTGTATCCAGTGTAACCAGTGTGCTTACATCTGTCCTCACGCTGCTATCCGTCCGTTCGTTCTGACTGACGACGAGTTGGCTGGCTTCGACGGGCTGGAAACTCTCGAGATGAAGGCTCCTGCCGCTATGAAGGGCATGCACTTCGTCATTGAGCCTTCAGTACTCGACTGTCTGGGTTGTGGTAACTGCGCCGACATCTGCCCGGGTAACCCGAAGACTGGCAAGGCTCTTACAATGGTTCCGTTCAACCCCGATGCCGCCGACATGAAGAAGATGGCTGCTGACTGGGACAAACTGGTTAAGGTTCCGTCTAAGCAGGGTCTCGTCGATATCCGCTCGAACGTGAAGAACTCACAGTTCGCTCAGCCTCTGTTCGAGTTCTCTGGCGCTTGCTCTGGTTGCGGTGAGACACCATACGTGAAGTTAATCTCTCAACTCTTCGGTGACCGTCAGATGATTGCCAACGCTACTGGTTGCTCTTCCATCTACTCTGCTTCTATTTCAGGGTCCAGTCTTCAACAACTCACTGTTCGAGGACTTCTGCGAGTTCGGTCTCGGTATGGCTCTGGGTAACAAGAAGATGAAGGAGCGCGTGGCTAAACTGCTCAACGAGGCTTCTGAGAATGCTCCTGAGGAGTTCAAGGCTCTCGCAGCAGAGTGGATTGCCAACAAGGAAGATGCCGACAAGACCAAGGAGATTGCTCCGAAGTTGCGTGAGGCCATCGCTGCTGGTGCCGCTAACGGTTGCGAGTTCTGCAAGGAACTGAAAACTCTGGATCATTACCTCGTGAAGCGTTCACAGTGGATCATCGGTGGTGACGGTGCTTCTTACGATATCGGTTACGGTGGTCTCGACCACGTGATTGCTTCTGGTGAGGACGTGAACATCCTCGTGCTCGATACTGAGGTTTACTCTAACACGGGTGGTCAGGCTTCTAAGGCTACCCCACTCGGCGCTATCGCTCAGTTTGCTGCTCAGGGTAAGCGCATCCGCAAGAAGGATCTCGGTATGATCGCTACCACCTACGGCTATGTCTATGTCGCTCAGATTGCCATGGGTGCTGACCACGCTCAGACCCTGAAGGCTATCCGCGAGGCCGAGGCTTGGCACGGACCTTCAATCGTCATCGCTTACGCTCCCTGTATCAACCACGGTCTGAAGGCCAAGGGCGGTATGGGTAAGAGCCAGGCTGAGGAGAAGAAGGCCGTGGAGTGCGGTTACTGGCACCTGTGGCGCTACAACCCAGCCCTGGCTGAGGAAGGCAAGAATCCGTTCTCACTCGACTCTAAGGAGCCTAACTGGGAGAACTTCCACGACTTCCTGCTCGGTGAGGTTCGTTACCTCTCTGTCAAGAAGGCTTATCCTAACGAGGCCGAGGAACTCTTCGCCGAGGCTCAGAAGATGGCCCAGATCCGCTACAAGTCTTACATCCGTAAGGCTGCCGAGGATTGGAGCAACGAGTAACACCCTATCATATTAAAAGAGGTGAAACCTTTGTGGTTTCACCTCTTTTTTTGTCTATGAACGGATTTTGATGTGGTAATTATATACCACCATTGCCCAGAGCGCATCAGATCAGTTCCCGGTATCCTTGTCCGAGACGGCATAGTGGTAGAGCAGGCCTGTCATTTGCGTGAAGCCTTCGGTATCGGCATCAGTAGATATTGGCTGACCATTTTCGTCGTAGAGCGCGTCTGCATGGTCTTGCGCCAGTTTGAAGCATCTTTCATGTCCGATGATATGACTGCCGAAGACCGACACCTCTGTCCCGTCCAGCGACGTTATCTCCTGGCCATTCTGGTCGAAGAGTTGATATTGGCCTGTATGGTTGTTATTGGCCATGATGATTTCTCCGTTTGATGCCAGCCAATCGTAGGACGGACTGATGAGTATGTCACCATCGACATTCATCAAGCCATATTGGTCGCCCATGGTGAAGACGATGAAGTCGCCCCTCATCTCTTCCACGCTGTCCATAGTCAGGTTGCACACAATCTCGCCCCTCTCGTTGATGAGTGCATAGGTCTTGTCCTTGTCTCCATTCGTCTTGACGATGGTCAGTCCGTTGGCTTCAAATCTTTCGAATACCGGCAACATCTGTCCTGTCGTCGATGAGAACAGTTCACGACCTTCCTTGTCGATAACAGCCCATTCCTGCTCGTCAGCATCCTGTCCAGGCTTCAGAAACTTAAAGGCGAATGCCTTGCCATAGCGATAGTCACTGATTTCATCATAGATGGGTTCAATGACGATAGCCCCCTGTTTGTCAATCACGCCCTGGCATCCGTTAGCCGTCTGCACTCCGGCGAGTCCATCGGAGAAGTTGTAGGCCGCAACGACCTCTTTGTTGTTCAAGACAGCCATATCGAAAGCCTTTTCGCCGTTCACGTTGATGTACATCAGACCCTCATGAGGCTTCGAAACCGGACAGAGCCCATGGCGGAAAGCCCCCACGCTGGCGTATTGGTCGCTACCGATGCGCTTGGGCTCAGGCTCGGCACTGTAGAGTTCCCAGAGACTGTCGGCGTTTTGTACAAAAAAGCGGTCTTGCGTCACGTCAAGCGGTTTGTTCTTGAACATGGGCTTGACGAGCACATCACCGTCAAGGTTCATCAGTCCCCACAGACCGGTGCTTGTACTCTGGAATCCAATATACTGCGCATAAGCATAGTCATCGTGATTGATGGTTATGCTTCCTTCAACCGTACATGATCCCAAGACCATAACTGCACAGGCAGCCAGAAATAGTTTTTTTACAGAATTTCTCATCATCTAGTCAATTTTGTTCTGCAAAAATATGGATTCCTGTTGAAATAACCAAATTATTAGGTAAAAAGATGGCTATTCCGGTGGATTTTCGTAAATTTGCAGTCGAATAAACTATACAAAAGGCAAGATGACTGCAAGAGAGATCATCCAATACATGGAGTCGCTTCAAGACGAGTCTCAACGGCAGGTGCTGATGAGATTTTTCAAGACGCGACCTGGGGAGTACGGCTATGGTGATGAGTTCCTGGGCATGAAGGTGCCACAGACGAGAGAAGTGGTGAAAGCAGTAGCGAAGGATACACCACTGAGCGAGATACCCGGACTGCTGATGAGCCCTTGGCATGAAGTGAGGCTCTGCGGACTGCTGATACTCGTCTGGCATTTCGAGCGACAGGCAACGAAACGGCTCGTCAATGATGCGAAGGCTATCCGGAGACGGGACGAAATCCTGATGCTCTATCTGAAATATGCCGAGCAGGCCAACAACTGGGACCTGGTAGATCTGTCGGCACCAAAGATACTTGGCCACTGGCTGATGCTCCCATCGGCTCTCGGCGAGAGGGACTATAAGATAAACGTACTCGACGAACTGGCTGTCAGCACCTGCCTGTGGAAACAACGCATGAGCATCGTCTGCTCGTGGAAGACCTCGCAGATGGGCGATGCCTCGTGGTGCCTGCGCTATGCCGAGATCCATCTCCACCATCCGCACGACCTGATGCATAAGGCCGTCGGCTGGATGCTTCGGGAAATGGGCAAGCGGGTGTCGATGGATCTCTTGCGCGATTTCCTTCGTCAGCATGCCTCTGAGATGCCACGCACTGCTCTTCGCTATGCCATCGAGAAGATGGACGACGAGGAGCGGACGTACTGGATGAGTATTCCCGCAAAAGGCCTTAAATGATGTCATTCCTTACTCGCACATATCCGTTTAAGCAGAGCAGTCATTTGCTGAGAGACAGCATCTTGTATGGTGTCATCATCTGGGCGGTGCTCTACTTGCTCCAGCCGTTTGGGTTCAACATGTATCCGGGGAACAAATGCCTGGCCGCAGTACTGTTCGGACTGATAACAGCGGGATGCTATGCCTGCTTCGGATGGGCCATCGGCAGGCCATTGCATTCGCACGTCAAGCCCTGGCGTATCTGGCACCAGGGGTGTACCGTGCTCGGACTGATACTCTTCATTGCCCTCTGCAATTTCCTCCTGTTCTCGTTCATCTCCCATTATCCTATCACCATCCCGTTCTTCAGCCAATTCTTGTATTGGACAGTGATCATCGGCATCCTGATGACTGCGCTCAGTATCGGCATCGAGTACAACCGGAGCCTGAGAGACCGCATGGAGGCTCTGCTGAGCAACACGACAGAGGAGCAGAAGGACATCACGATCACGATTCACGATCATAACGTGAGAGGGAACGACCTCACGATTCCCATCAACAGTCTGCTTTATATCGAGGCGCAGAAGAACAATATATCTGTCTGCTATACGAGAGACGGTAAGCCGACAACCATGGAGATCCACACGACACTGACGGCCGTCATCGAGGAGTTGAAGGACTACGAGAACATCTTCCAGTGCCATCGCTCGTTTGTGGTCAATGTGAATAATATCACCTCTGCCAAGGGAAATTCCAATGGCTATCAGATGGCATTCGGCGCAGGCACGAACAGCGTCCCGGTATCCCGTTCCTTCGTCCCCCGCCTCAAGTCTTTTATTGCATAGTCATTCGTCCGGAATCATAGTCATTCGGCATCTGCCTTAGTTTTCCGTCAGCGGTTTTAGCCGTCTGTCACCGATATTTGGAGGTATCCGTTTCTTGCCGTATCTTTGCGGCATGAAACATCGAATCGCACATATCGTTTTAGGACTGATGGCTGTCGGAAATCTGACTGCACAGACCACTGTCTCTGGCATTGTCTATGACGGACGCGAGACTCTCGCTGGTGCCAATGTATTTATAATAGGTACGATTGACGGTTGCCTGACCGACTCGCTCGGACGGTTTTCGTTCACGACCTCCATGACTGGCGAGGTGACGCTCAAAGCGACATTCATCGGCTTTGAGGACTATATGCTGACTGCCGATGCCGGCCGACTCCATCACCTAACGGTTCACATGAAAGAACAGGCGACGACGATCAATGAGGTCGTGGTGACGGCCAGTACCTTCAGTTTCGGCAAGAGCGAGAACTTCAAGACGATGGACGCCCTCGACGTGGTGATGGCAGGCAACTCGTGTGGTGACATCGTAGCAGCATTGCAAACCCTTCCTGGCACACAGACTGTGGGTGAGAGCGGGAAACTCTATGTACGAGGCGGTGAGAGTAACGAATGCCAGACGTTCGTCAACGGCATGCACGTCCTCATGCCTTACAGCACCAACACGGAGAACACGGCCGTACGTGGACGTTTCTCTCCATTCCTGTTTAAGGGCATCAACTTCTCCCTGGGTGGCTATGGTGGCGAATACGGTCAGGCGCTTTCTTCCGTACTCCCGATGGAAACCACCGATGCTGCCACGAGCGACAAATTTGGAGTCAGTGCTTCGCTGGTCGACTGGAATGTCGGCGGAACCAAGGCATACCAGAACAGCAGTCTGTCATTCAATGTCGCACTGACCAGCATGGGACTGTACAACCGCCTGTTCTCAGAACGCTTCGATTTCACCCGCCCTTATCGTAAGTTGTCTGGTGAGATACAATACAAGAAAGAATACAACGCCTCGAGTGTGCTGAAGTCATACGTAGGCTACGACCTGACATCAGTAGGCCAGCGCATCGAAGACCGCATGCTATCCCTCAAAGAGCATAACGTCTATGCCAACGTCACCCATAAGGCAACCATAGGCAATGGTTATACGCTCTTTACAGGCATGGCCAACTCGACTGTCTTCAGCGACATTGATGATGCCAAGATGGCTGGCGACCACTACCACAACTTCCGCCATGAAATCCACCTGAAAGCCGAATTGCGCAAGGTCTGCTCCGACGTGTTGAAACTCTCGGCAGGCGTTGAGGATTACATCCGCAACAGCACGCTGAGATATGAGGCCAGTCACTACCGGCTCAACTACAACATCCTCGCGGGCCACGTCGATGCCCAATGGCGCATCGTGCCACGACTGTTCTTCAATCTTTCGTCAAGGATTGAGTTCTTGGAGTCAGACTGTCTGCTGATGCCAAGAGCGACACTGACTTACATTCCCGGCAAGCATCTGCAATTCTCACTGGTGGCAGGCCGATATAGCCAGACTGCAGAAGACGACTACCAGGCGATGAGCCAGAAGACGCTTTGTCAGAGCACTGCCGATCATGCCATCCTCTCTATACAGTATAAGTCTCAGTCCACGCTCCTGCGCATCGAGCCCTACTGGAAAAAGTACCGCCGGCTCCCACTGTTAGAGAACGGCATGTATCAGCCTCATGGCTACGGAACGAGCAAGGGCCTGGACATCTTTGTGGAAGACCATTCGCTCGTCAGGCATCTCACGACGACCCTCTCCTACTCGTTCAACGATTCCAAAAGATTCTGTCTCGACAATACTGAACTTCAGACGCCCGACTACATTTCCCGGCATAATCTCCGACTGACGGCCAAATACTCGATTGGCAAAGCCATCATCGGCCTTTCGGAGTCATACGCCAGCGGGCGACATTTCCCTACCGGCACCACCCCGCATTACAACAGCGTAGACATAAACATCACATATCTGCTTCATCCCAAGGTGATTATCTACTCTTCATTAAACAATATATTTGGTCGCACCAACGTCTTCCGCTACGATACGAATGGCGCTCCTGTCGTACCTTCTCGCGACCGTTTCCTATACATCGGCATTTTTGTTTCACTTAAAAATAATAAAGCGTATGACATTTCTAATTTCTAAACATCGTGTGTTAGTAATCGCCCTCTTCATGACGGCATCAGTATGTAATCTCCAAGCCCAGCAGGCCGACATGCAGGCGCTCATCGGACAGTCGCTCTCAAAACTCCAACAGCCCACGCCTGAGGCTCTCCTCAACTGCATGGCTGAACTGAAGCGCATCGACGCCATGTTCCCCGACAGCATCCAACCGAAGTATCAGATGGCGCTACAGAGTCTCAACTATTCCGTGATGAACCCGCAAGCCCCACAGACAGAGAACCTTCTCGCCGAAGCGGAACAGGCCATCACGACATTGGAGCAGATGAAGAATGCCAGTCAGTCTGACGTCTGTACCCTCAGGGGATTCCTCCTGATGGCGCGCATCGTGCAGAATCCAAGCCAGAACGGCCAGCGTTACTACCTCGACGTGATGCAGAACTACGAGAAAGCCCTGAAACTCAATCCCGACAACCAACTCGCCAGGCAACTCCTGCAGAAATTTATCGAAGGAATGAAACAGCAGACAGGAAACTGAAACACCAACTATTCCCACAGTGGGACTTTTATAGTCCAACCGTGGGAATAATTACATGAAATATTTCCTGTTCTGAAAGATTTTATGTACCTTTGCAGCGTTTTAACAAATTCACACATGAAAAAATTCTGCATATTCATGCTCTTTGCCGGCCTTTCGGCCTCGGCAATGGCACAGGAAAAGTTCGAACAGGGCAAGCCTAACAACGACGACTACCGCTACTTGGATGAGTATCAGGCCCTGAAAGAGTACATCGACTACACAAAGTATCCCAACTTCAAACTCGGTGCCGGCACCACCGTCAGCGAATACCTGAGCAATGCCACGTACCGGAAGATGATCAACCAGAACTTCACGGAGACCGTCGCCGGCAATGCCATGAAGATGGCCAGTTGCGTAGACGGCAACGGCAATATGAACTTCACCAACGTGAAGAAGTATGTGGAAGCCGCTTCCGAGGCTGGAATCCATGTCTATGGCCACACCCTCGCCTGGCACTCGCAACAGCCCAAGGGATGGCTGATGAAACTCCTCGCCGACAAGCCAGACCCGACTGACAACGAAGAAGTATGGACCCTGATTGCCAGCAAGGATTTCCGCACCAACAAGACTGTCGGGTGGACGTCAGACAAAGACAAATACGGTTTTTCGCTCAACTTCGACGCGACAGATGGTCTTAACATCCATTGCACCAAGATGAACGACAACTCATGGGACGTGCAGTTCCTGGCCATGACCGATATCATGACCACCACAGACAAGACATACAAGATGACCATGACCGTACGGGGCACTGAGGCCGGCTATCTCCACACCAAACTGGGCGACTGGGGTGGCGGAGCCTATGCCGAGATTCCCTTTACGACCGAATGGCAGGATGTGGAAATCGACTATAAGGCCACGATGGACAACTGTTTCTTCATGCTCCAGTGTGGCGACTTCGTGGGCGACGTCTATATCAAGAGCATCAAGTTTGAGGGCTATGTAGGCAAGACCATCCCCCAGACCAGGGAAGAGATGCACGATACCCTCGTCTATGCCATGGACAAGTGGATCAAGGGCATGATGGAGGCTTGCGACGGCAGGGTCAAGGCCTTTGACCTCGTCAACGAGGCCATTGGCGGTGACGGTAATGACGGCTCTGGCAACTATACCCTCCAGCACTCCAAGGGGTATAGTCCCGAAGGCAATCCCAATGCCACGTGGGATGTAGGTGGCGACGCTTTCTACTGGCAGGACTATATGGGCGACCTGGAGTACGTGCGTCAGGCCTGTCGCCTGGCCCGCAAGTATGGCCCGGAAGACATCAAACTCTTCATCAACGACTATAACCTGGAGTCCGACTGGGACAACAACAAGAAGGTGAAGAGCCTGGTCAACTGGATCAAGAAATGGGAGGACGACGGTGTGACCCATATCGACGGTATCGGCACCCAGATGCATATCAGTTGCTATGAGGATGCCAATATTCAGAAGAGCATCCAGAAGCACATCACCCAGATGTTTGAGGTCATAGCCAAGAGCGGCAAACTCTGTCGCGTGTCGGAGATGGACATGGGTTATGTACGCGGTACCAACAGATGGGGAAGTTCTGTCAAGACCAATCAACTGACTGAAGCCGAGCACAAGAAGATGGCCGATTTCTACGAGTGGATCATCAAGGAGTATTTCCGCATCATACCGCCTGAACAACAGTGGGGCATCTGCCAGTGGTGTACCACCGACTCGCCGTCGAACAGCGGATGGCGTGGTGGAGAGCCCGTAGGCATCTGGGATCTCAACTACTACCGCAAGCACGCCTATGCCGGCTTCGTACGTGGTCTGAATGGCGGAGAGCCCACCGCCATCAACAAGATTGAGGCCGAAAAAAGTATAGATACCTCTAAAGGCATCTACACTCTCAGCGGTATGCGTGTGGAAGCACGCTCGCTCGACAGTCTCCCTTCCGGACTTTACATCGTAGACGGCAGGAAAGTTGTCAAATAGTTAGGATAATTATAAACAAAATTAAATTATGAAGAAATTAATGATGATTGCCACCCTGTTGGTGGCTTCTGTATCAATTATCAGCGGTGCCTTTGTTTCCGCATTCTCAAGTTCCAGTCGTGGCGGAAAGTGGGGCCCTATCGGTGTTGAATACTATCATCACGTGACACCCATCATTGGCCTGGGTGCTGTTGGTACCATCGCTGGTTGTAACTGGGGTGACGACGAACTCACGTCAACTTATATCTCAGTGATGCCTTCTGTAAAGTTCAACTGGCTCCGTAAGAAACACTTTGGAATGTATTCTGCCATATCTGCTGGTATCATGTTTATCAGCGATAACGTATCCACAAGTTACCACGGAGATAGAGATATAAAAAGCAAAAGTTCTACCTCTTTCATGTTCCAGGGTACCGGCATTGGTATCGAGGCTGGTGGTGAGGCCATCCGTGCCTTCGCCGAACTCGGCTTTGGTGAGAAGGGTACACTTTGTGCCGGTCTACGATACAAGTTCTAAACGAGAGGCTTTAAAACAACACATAAGAAGAACCGCCAGTTCCTGATGATCCAGGACTGGCGGTTCTATTTTGATGCTTTGATTCTTTCGGGTCGCCGGAATTACTTCTTCTCCTCTTTCTTCTCGTCGGCCTTCTTGGCGGCGGGCTTGTAGCGCTTGTTCAGGCCGTTGATCACATCGTTGGTGATGTCGAACCTCTTGTCGGCCAGCAGGATGTTGTCGCCCTGCTTGGTGAGGATCAGACTGTACTGCTTGTCCTTGTTATAGTCCTTGAGGAAGTTCTGCAGAGAGTCGCGCAGGGTCTCGTTGAACTTGGCGGTCTCGTTGGCCAGTTCGTTCTCCAGACGGGCCTGCAACTCCTGCAGGTCACGCTGCTGGCGCTCGATGGCGGCCTGC